>CAMKTW010000067.1 GCA_946415795.1 uncultured Bacteroidales bacterium | reverse complement strand
CAGGTCGGCGATGGTCTCGATATCAACGGCCTTGAGGCAGTTGAGAGCGCGGACGGAAATCTCAAGATCCTGGAGTTTGGTCATAAGGTGGTGGCGGGTGCGGAGCGACTCCTCGTCAAGATTCTTGCTCTCGGGTGCCACATTCTCTTCAAGGGTGATCTTGTCGTCGGAGAACAGCATAAAGTGATAGATAAGTATCTTGGCTGCCTCTTTGAGTGCATCCTTGGGAGAGATGGAACCGTCGGTGGTGATTTCAAGGATCAGGCACTCGTAGTCGGTCTTCTGCTCTACACGGCAGTCTTCCCTGCGGTAGTTTACATTCTTGATGGGGGTGAATATCGAGTCTATTGCTATAGTATCAACCGGAGCTTTTTCGTCTTTGTTCTCGTCGGCAGGTACATAACCACGACCCTTGCCCACGGTGAAATCCATAACGATTTTAACGTTAGGCTCCATCGTGCAGATGTGCAGGTCGGGGTTGAGTACTGTGAACGAAGAGAGACTCTTCGCCAGGTCAGAAGCAGTGAATTCGGTCTTTCCACTAACAGTCACGGTAGCAGTTTCGCCCTCTTCTGTCTCAATCATTCTCTTCAGACGAATTTGCTTGAGGTTGAGGATGATGTCCACCACATTCTCTACTACACCGGGGATAGTGTCAAACTCGTGCTTGACACCCTCGATGCGGATGGATGTAATGGCAAATCCCTCGAGAGACGAGAGCAAAATGCGGCGAAGCGCGTTACCTACGGTAGTTGCGTATCCCGGCTCCAGAGGGCGGAATTCGAAACGGCCGAAAGTATCGGTAGCTTCAAGCATTATGACCTTGTCAGGTTTTTGGAATGCTAAAATTGCCATAAGTTGTTTGTGTTATTTGGTGTTAGTGTTAATTCACGCTACTACTTGGAGTACAACTCGACGATAAGCTGCTCGTTGATTGTTTCTGGGATCTCGCTGCGCTCGGGAACGTTGAGGAACTTGCCTGCGCACTTGTCTGCATCCCACTCAATCCACGAGTACTTGCCGGTACCGTGGCTGAGGCTGTCCTGAATTACTTCAAGGCTCTTGGAACGCTCGCGTACGGCAACCACCTGCCCGGGGCGGACGATGGTAGAGGGAATGCTGCAAACCTCACCGCCCAGGGTAATGTGGCAGTGGCTTACCAGCTGGCGTGCGGCTGCCCTGGTGGGGGCGATACCCATACGGTAAACCAGATTGTCGATACGGGATTCGAGCAGCATGATCAGGTTCTCACCTGTGCGGCCTTTCATCCTTGCAGCCTTCTCGTACATAGAGCTGAACTGACGCTCCAGCAGGCCGTAGGTATATTTAACTTTCTGCTTCTCTGCCAGCTGGGTACCGTACTCAGAAGTTTTTTTGCGCTTCTTTGCCAGGCCGTGCTGTCCCGGAGGATAGTTCTTCTTGTCCAGATATTTGTCCGGTCCGTAGATCGGCTCTCCAAATTTACGGGCTATTTTGGTCTTGGGCCCTGTATATCTTGCCATATTCTGATTCGATTTTTAGAGATTAAACTTTACGACGACCTTTGGGACGGCAACCGTTGTGCGGCAGAGGAGTAACATCGATGATCTCAGTGACCTCGATCCCCTCTGTATGCACGGTGCGGATAGCCGACTCACGGCCGGAACCGGGACCTTTAACATAAGCTTTGACCTTGCGAAGACCCAGATCATAGGCGACCTTCGCAGCGTCCTGTGCTGCTACCTGAGCTGCATAGGGAGTGTTCTTCTTGGAACCCCTGAAGCCCATCTTACCGGCAGAAGACCAGCTGATAACCTGACCTGTGCTGTTGGTGATGGTAACGATTACATTGTTGAAAGTTGAAGAGACGTGAAGTTGTCCGTAAGCATCAACCTTAACAACTCTCTTTTTGTTTGTTGTTGTCTTTTTAGCCATAATTCAAGTCTCCTATTTAGTAGCTTTCTTCTTGTTGGCGACAGTTTTCTTGCGGCCCTTGCGGGTACGTGCATTGTTTTTGGTGCTCTGTCCGCGAACGGGAAGACCGACACGGTGGCGGATGCCGCGATAGCAACCGATATCCATCAGTCGTTTAATGTTCATCTGAACCGATGAGCGAAGCTCGCCCTCGATCTTGTATTCCTCAGCAATCTTTGAACGGATTGCTGCAATCTGATCGTCGTTCCAGTCCTTTACCTTGATGTTCTCGTCTATGTTGAGCTCAGAGAGAATCTTGGTTGAAGAGCTGCGACCGATACCGTAGATATAGGTCAGACCTATAACTCCGCGCTTGTTTTTTGGTAAGTCAACTCCGGCTATACGTGCCATAATTTATCTTTACTTTATTGTTTGTTCGGTTAAAAATTATGCTTGACGCATTTTGAATTTCGGATTCTTCTTGCAAATAACATACAAGCGGCCTTTACGCTTAACGATCTTGCAATCGTCACTACGCTTTTTGATGGAAGTTTTAACTTTCATTGTGTTGAAGTATTTAATGTTATTTATATCTGAAGGAAATTCTTCCTTTGGTCAAATCATACGGAGACATCTCTACTTTAACCTTGTCACCAGGCAATATCTTGATGTGATGCATACGCATCTTGCCGGAAATATGGGCGATTATCACGTGGCCGTTGTCGAGCTCTACGCGGAACATAGCGTTAGACAGCGCCTCTATGATTGTTCCATCTTTCTCTATTGCTGATTGTTTTGGCATAAATAACTGTTTTCCGTTGATATTGATTATTATTTATTATTCTCTATAAAGTCAAAGGTAGTCAATCGCTCGGCAGCGCCTTTGCGCACCACCACTGTCATCTCAAAGTGAGCCGACTTCTTGTGGTCTGCGGTGTAAACACCCCAGCCGTCATCGTCGAGATATACATCTTTCACACCCTGATTGATCATTGGCTCTATGCATATCACAGAACCTTCGGGGAGTTTTACCCCGTGTCCGCGGCGCCCGTAGTTGGGCACCTCGGGGCTCTCGTGCATATTGCGCCCGATGCCGTGACCCACAAGTTCCCGGACCACCGAATAACCGCGCTCTTCGCAGTAGCTCTGAACGGCAAATCCGATGTCTCCGGTGCGTGAGCCCGCCCTGGCGGCCTCAATACCTTTGAACAGGGAGGCTTTAGTAGTATCCAGGAGTGCCTGGTCAGCCGCACTAAGCTCCCCACAGCCAAATGTATAGGCCGAGTCTCCGTAATATCCCTTGTAAACAGTGCCGCAGTCAACCGATACTATGTCGCCCTCTTTGAGCTCATAGTCAGATGGGAAACCGTGCACCACATACTCGTTGACCGATATGCAAAGGGAGTAAGGATATCCGCCATAACCCAAGAAGCCGGGCTGTGCACCGTTGTCGCGGATAAACTCCGCTGCCAGTGCGTCAAGATCCTTGGTCTTGACCCCGGGCGCGATGCTGCGGCCCACCTCGGCGAGCGTACGGGAGACGATAAGTGCGTTCTCCCTGAGCAGCGCTATTTCTTCTTCGGTTCTGACTTTGATCATTTCTACCTTACGTACCTTATAAGAATGTTACATTCCAGAACGACCCTGGAGACGGCCAGTCTTCATAAGTCCGTCGTAGTGACGCATAAGCAGGTGGCTCTCGATGTGCTGGAGTGTATCCAGGATAACGCCCACAAGAATCAGCAGTGAGGTACCGCCGTAGAAGTGTGCGAACTGGTTGTTAACCCCGAGCAGCTGGGCAAATGCAGGCAGGATAGCCACAAGTGCCAGGAATATGGAACCGGGAAGCGTAATGCGTGACATTATGGTGTCAAGATAATCGGCTGTCTTCTTACCGGGCTTTACGCCGGGGATGAAACCACCGTTCTTCTTGAGATCTTCTGCCATGTTGGTGGGATTGATGGTCACCGCTGTGTAGAAGTAGGTGAAGATAATCACCATCAGGGCAAAGATAAAGTTATACCAGAATCCTACGGAGTTGTTGAGCACGGCTGCAAGACCCTTGGTCACGTTGAAGCGGGTGAACAGCAGGGGAATCAGCATCATAGCCTGGGCAAAGATGATAGGCATAACGCCTGCCGCATTCACCTTCAGGGGGATGTTGTTCTTGACGCCGCCGTACATCTTGCCGCCGACTACGCGCTTAGCGTACTGTACGGGCACCTTGCGGACAGCCTGTACAAGAGCGATGGTAGCTACGAACACGAAGAAGAGCACCACGATCTCAACGATGAACATCAGGATACCGCCGGTGGTGTTGGTAAACTTCTCCATAAGCTCCAGGTAGAGAGCCTGAGGGAGACGGGCGATAATACCGATCATAATGATCAGGGAGATACCGTTGCCCACGCCGCGGTCAGTGATGCGCTCGCCCAGCCACATTACAAACATAGAACCGCCCAGCAGGATGAGGGTAGCCAGGAAGGCGTACCAGCCGCTGCCCATCTGCACCAGGAACGCGCTGGCGGGAAGCTGTGCGCGCATATTGGCGATGTAAGCGGGGCCCTGGATGGCGAGGATCACGATTGTAAGATATCTGGTATACTGGTTCATTTTTCTGCGGCCGCTCTCACCCTCGCGCTGCAGGCGCTGGAAGAACGGGAACATCACACCCAGAAGCTGGATGACGATGGACGCAGAAATGTACGGCATAACGCCCAGCGCAAACACCGAGGCGTTGCCGAAAGCACCACCCGAGAACATGTTCATAAGGCCGAGCAGGCCCTCGGATGATTGACGCTGGAGGTTGGTGAGCTGGGAAGCGTCGATACCGGGAATCACGATGTAGCAGCCCAGTCTATAGACAGCTATCAGCGCGATGGTATAGAGAATCCTCTTGCGCAGCTCCTCAATCTTCCAGATATTCTTTAATGTCTGAGTAAAACTTGCCATAGTCTTTAAAGAACTGTTGTTGTACCCTCTTTTGCCTCTATCTTGGCAATCGCACTCTTGCTGAATGCGTGGGCGGTGACATCCAACTTTACAGTCAGGTCGCCGTTGCCCAGCACCTTCACCAGGTCGGTGGGACGGACCAGCCCTGCCACAACCATATCGTCGATGGTGATGGTTGCGGAACCGGTCTTCTCGCTGAGAGCCTGGAGGGCCGATACATTGACTACTGCATATTCTACTCGTGTAGGGTTCTTGAATCCGTATTTGGGAAGACGACGCTGGATAGGCATCTGACCGCCTTCGAATCCGATTTTGTGAGAATAACCGCTGCGAGCCTGGGCGCCTTTGTTACCACGGGTGGCTGTTCCGCCATGTCCCGAACCTTCGCCGCGGCCGATACGTTTGTCCTTCTTGGTAGAACCTTCTGCCGGTTTAAGATTGCTTAATTTCATTATTGTCTTCTCCCTATTTTACTTCTTCAACTTTTACAAGATGACGAACCTTTTCAATCATGCCAGCGGTTACGGGGGTAAGCTCGACCTCTACAGTCTGATGCATCCTGTGAATGCCCAGGCACTGCATATTGGCCTGCTGACGCTTGGTTGCACTGGCGGTACTTTTAATTTGGGTAATTTTTACTTTTGCCATGGTTTGGATCTCCTTAACCGTTAAATACCCTTTCCATAGGAATGCCGCGCAGACCTGCTACTGTGTAGGCGTCGCGCATCTCGCAGAGAGCCGCAACAGTGGCCTTCACCAGGTTGTGAGGGTTGGATGAACCTTTACTTTTTGCAATGACATCATGAACGCCTACTGCCTCGAAAACGGCACGCATCGCACCACCGGCCTTTACACCGGTACCGGGAGCTGCGGGTTTCATGAATACGCGGGCACCGCCAAACTTGGCTTCCTGCTCGTGGGGGATAGTCTTCTTGCTCAGAGGGATCTTAACCAGATTCTTCTTAGCATCTTCGATACCCTTAGAAATAGCTGTCGTTACCTCGTTGGCTTTTCCAAGGCCATAGCCTACGACACCGTTTTCATCGCCGACAACGACGATGGCTGCAAAGCTGAAGTGACGACCACCCTTGGTGACCTTGGTCACTCTCTGAACCGCTACCAGTCTGTCTTTAAGTTCCAGATCGACGGTTTTAACCTTTTTAGTATTGATATCTGCCATAGCGCTTAGAATTTAAGACCACCCTCGCGGGCAGCGTCTGCCAAACTTTTAACTCTTCCGTGATAGAGATAGCCTCCGCGGTCGAAAGAGACCGTGCTGATGCCTTTCTCAAGAGCGCGCTGCGCGATGCAGCCACCCACTACCTTGGCAGCCTCAATGCCGGATTTGCCCTTGCACTGCTCTGCGAGAGCCTTCTCGAGCGAAGATGCCGATGCGAGAGTGATACCCTTGGTATCATCTACCACCTGAACATAAATCTGCTTATTGCTTCTGAACACTACCATACGGGGGCGCTCGGGAGTACCGTTAACCACTTTGCGGATGCGGTAGTGAACTCTTTGTCTTCTTTCTTGTTTAGTCATCATAATGCATTCCTCCTATTATTTAGCAGCGGCAGATTTACCGGCCTTGCGACGCAGCTGTTCACCGACAAACTTGATACCCTTGCCCTTATAAGGTTCGGGCTTGCGGAATGAACGTACCTTGTGAGCTACCTGACCAAGCAATTGCTTATCGCAGCTTTTGAGAACCAATACAGGGTTGGCACCCTTCTTGACAGCCTCGGCCTCGGCCTTGACCTCCTTGGGAAGCTGGAACTGGATATCGTGAGAATAACCGAGGCTGAAAGTAAGCATCTGGCCCTGGACGTCAACACGATAACCAACACCGACCAACTCCTGTTTGATAGTAAACATCTCGTGGCAGCCAGTCACCATATTCGCAATCAATGCGCGGTAGAGGCCGTGCATAGAGCGGTGGCGGGGCTGGTCTGTCGGACGAGACAGAGTAATTTCATTTCCCTCTACCTTGACTTCGATGTCGGGATCCACTTTCTGGGACATCTCACCGTGAGGGCCTTTAACCTTAACCACGTTGTCCTTGGTAACCTCAACGGATACGCCGGCGGGAAGGTGTACAGGTAATTTTCCTATTCGTGACATTATTGTAAGATTTTATATTAATAAACATAGCAGAGAACCTCACCGCCTACGTTCATATCCTTTGCCTCCTTGTCGGTGACAACACCCTTGGAGGTGGAAATGATGGCGATGCCCATTCCGTTAAGTACTCTCGGCATATCGTCGGCGCCGGTGTAGCGGCGAAGACCGGGACGGCTCACGCGTACAATCTTCTTGATAGCGGCCTTCTTGGTCTGGGGATGATACTTGAGAGCGATCTTGATGGTATTTGAAGGGGTGCCTTCAACAACCTTGTACGCGAGAACGTAACCTTTCTCGTGTAATACGCGAACGATCTCGCATTTGAGCTTGGAAGAGGGTATCTCCACAGTCTTGTGGCCCGCTGCATAAGCGTTGCGAATTCTCGTCAGCAAATCTGCAATTGGATCAGTCATGTCTTTTCTTTTTTTCAGAACCGCGACGCCCTATATATAATATTGGTGGGCGCCCGATATCCTAATTGTTAATTATTATTGAATTCTATCGGTTTACCAACTTGCTTTCTTCACTCCCGGGATGAGGCCTTTGGAAGCCATCTCGCGGAACTGAATACGGCTGATACCAAACTGGCGCATATATCCTTTCGGACGGCCGGTAAGAGAGCAACGGTTATGCATGCGGCAAGGGCAGGAGTTCTTCGGCAGTTTGTCGAGAGCAGCCCAGTCACCGGCAGCCTTGAGAGCTGCACGTTTCTCTGCATATTTGGCAACTAATTTCGCGCGCTTAACCTCGCGTGCTTTCATTGATTCCTTTGCCATACTCTGTTATTTCTTGATGTTTTTAAACGGTAAACCAAATTCTTTGAGGAGAGCATAAGCCTCTTCGTCGGTGTTGGCGGTGGTAACGAAAGTTATTTCGAGACCCATTACCTTGACAATCTTGTCGATGTCTATTTCCGGGAAGATGATCTGCTCTTTGACGCCGAGGGTATAATTGCCACGTCCGTCAAAGTTCTCTGCGATACCCTTGAAGTCACGGATACGGGGCAGGGAAACTGCGATAAGCCTCTCGAGGAACTCATACATCCTGCTGCCACGGAGGGTAACCTTGGCGCCGATGGGCATTCCGCGACGGAGCTTGAAGTTGGATATGTCTTTACGGGATACAGTCTGAACTGCTTTCTGACCAGTAATCGCGGTGAGTTCCTGCTGAGCGACCTCAACCAGCTTGCGGTCCTGTGTAGCCTGGCCGACACCCTCGTTGAGAGTGATCTTCACAAGACTGGGGACCTGCATTACGGTGGTATAAGAGAATTGCT
>CAMKTW010000066.1 GCA_946415795.1 uncultured Bacteroidales bacterium | reverse complement strand
AAGATGCTGTGCAATTATCTGGAGCAGAGCGGCAAAAAGCTCAAGTATCTCCATTTTCCCAGGTACGATGTGCAGCCGTTCGGCGGGTTGATTTCCAATTTCCTGAAAGGGGAGTACGGCTCCAACGAGGCGGTGCATCCGCAGCTGGTGGCGCTGCTGTTCGCAGAGGACCGGCACGCCGCGGCGCAGCAGATAAAAGAATGGCTCGATGATGGCTGCTGTGTGGTACTGGACCGCTATGTTTACAGCAACATTGCATTCCAGACCTCCAAGCTGGCCAACCCTGTGAAGGCGCAGAAGTTACGTGAGTGGATTTTCAATCTGGAGTACAATATCTTTGACATACCCCGGCCCGACCTGAACCTGTTTCTGGATGTCCCCATTGGATTTGTGGAGTCCAGGCTGAACCATCAGCGCAGCGGCAGCGACCGCGACTATCTGGACGGCGCCCAGGATATCCACGAGGCAGACATCGAGTTCCAGAAAAAGGTGCGCGCAGTGTATCTGGCCTGCTGTGCCAACGACCCTGGTTTCATCCGGATAGACTGCGCAGATCCCGCAACCGGCGATATCCTTCCCCCCGAACCCATCTTTGAAATGATTAAGGGTAGGCTATGAAACATCTGGCGCGCTTCTGCAGGCTGATAGTCGGTCTGGTGTTCATTTTCTCCGGTTTCGTCAAGCTTCTTTCGCCAGTCGGTACATCTCTGGTCATCAAGGAGTATTTAAACGCTTTCCATATCGGCTTCCTTGAGCCGGCGGCGCTGGCTCTGGGCATAGCCCTTGCCTTGACTGAGTTCCTCACAGGAGTCGCCCTGCTGCTGCGCCTGCGCTTTCACCTGGCCGCATGGGTGGCGCTGCTGCTGGTGGCGGTATTCACTCCGCTCACCCTCTATCTGGCCCTTTTCAACCCGATAGCTGATTGCGGATGCTTTGGCGAGGCGGTGCACCTTACCAACTGGCAGACCTTTTTCAAGAATGTGATCCTGCTGCCTTGCGTCATTATAATATTTTGCTCGCGCAAAGTGGTGGGACGTTATACTTATCCCGCATTGGAGTGGGTGTTTTTCTGTTTATTCGCCGCCCTTGCGGTAGCAGTACTGCTGCAGACCTTCCTCTGGGCACCTCTTACAGAATTCACCGGTTACAAGGTGGGTAATGAGATCAAGGCCGCCCCTTCCCGCAGCGCCGCGGATCTCTACGAGACAGTGTTCATATATGAAAAGGACGGGGTTCAGGAGTCTTTCACGCTGGATAACCTGCCCGATTCTACCTGGACCTTTGTGGATGCCGTGACCAAATCGAATGGATTGTTGGCTAATGCCTCGGACGCAGATTTCAGAGTTGAGGCTCCGGACGGAACCGATATCACCACCCGCCTTCTGGAGCAGGACAAACTGTTGATGATGACCATCTACCATCCCGACAAGTTTGACCGCAGACACGGCCTGGAGCCCATCTTAAAAGTTAAGGAGGGAGCAGTGGCGCAGGGTCTGGCGTTTGTGTTGGTGGCCTCAGACAAGATAGAGGGGCTGCCTGATGACTGCCCTGTAAACCTCGCCGATCTCAAGCTGCTGATGACGCTCAACCGCAGCAACGGCGGTGTCACGCTGCTGGACGAGGGGATCATCATACGCAAGTGGACCGCCTTCCGTGCAATGCGCCAGACTGATGGTTTCTGCGGTCAGGAGGATCCCGAGTTCATTCTGCTTATGACTCTTAACCGCCAGCGGATGTCGATGGAGACAGTGGTGGTGGTGTTTATCTTGCTCTGTCTGGCAAAATTCATAGTATTCTTCAGGAAAAAGGAATAACGAATATGAACGGCACGGGGTTGTTGGGAAGAAGGGGAGAGGATGTCGCTCTGGAGTATCTGCTTAGGTGCGGACTGCATCTGGTACAGCGTAACTGGCGTTCGGGCCACCTGGAGGTGGACCTGGTTATGGAGGATTGCAATTGTGTGAGGATCGTGGAGGTGAAGACGCTTAACGCCGGGGATGGTTTTGACCCTTCTGACAATGTTACCCATCAGAAGCGGCTTAAGCTGGTAAGGGCGGCCAAAGCCTATTATGCCAGAAATCCAACCTGCAAGGAAATTAAGTTTGATGTGGTGACGGTATTATTCGATGCCGGAGAGGTGGTTGAGGTGAACTATCTGCCAGATGCATTCAATGCCTTGGGATAAAAATTCAGAGGCCGGAACCCTTGCGGGCCCCGGCCTCCTACCTTAACCATAACCTAAACTATGAAAAATTCATTCTGGATAAGTTGCAAATAGTGTGCCGCCGCTATTTGCAAATGCGCAATTTGGCGTATTTGAGAATAAGTTTTTTTGTCTCTCCGCTGTCGGTAACGAAGACGGCTTTGGCATCGCCCCCGAAACCCTCTATGCTGCTGATTGTTCCGAATCCGAAGATGTTGTGCTCTACTTTCATCCCAACCTTGATATCCTCAGGACGGTCGGGCTTGAAGTCGGGAGAGGGGGTCCTGTGTACCACCGGCGTCTTGGGGATGGGGCGTGCCGGGTTGGCCGGACGCGATGTTGGTTGCGGCCGCTGCGCGGATTGCTGCGGCCTGCCGTAGTTGGGCGCCCACTTGCCATTGCCGGATGAACCAAACTGGTCGGACGAGCCGGATCTGCTGGAAGAACCGGACATTCCGCCGGAGCGGTTCCAGCCACCTGCACCATTCCCTGACCATCCACCACCAGAGGCTGGTCGGCTGCCAAACCCAAAATCGTCGAATGCGCTGGAAGAGGGCACATCGCCATCCAGATACTGCCGGTCTATCTCCTTTACAAACCGGCTCACCTGATTGAACTCTTCTTTGCCGTAGCGGTGCCTTATAGATGCGAAGGAGAGGGTGACCTCCCTCTCTGCTCTGGTAATCGCCACATAGAAAAGCCGGCGCTCCTCCTCGATGTCGGTGGGAGTGATGTCGCTGCCGGAGGGGAAAAGATTCTCTTCAAGCCCGGCCACATATATGTATGGATATTCGAGCCCTTTGGAAGAGTGTACCGTCATCAGGCTGATCTTGTTGTCGTCGTCGCCATTGTCATCGCTTTTCTCAGCCGAGGAGAGCAGGGTGAAGTTCTCGATGTAGTCGGAGAGGGTTATTATGTCATCTGCTGAGGCCATATCCTCTCCCGTTTCGGTATCGTAATACTTACGCATCTGAGCCTCATCCTCGCAGAACTGCTTGATGCCGTTGAACAGTTCCTGTACGTTCTCCAGCCGGTCCTTCTCCTCCTTGCCCTGCTGCATCTGCAGATATGCCATCATTCCGCTCTTGAGGCTGATTTCTGCTGCAAGAGACGACGCGTCGGTGGTGGAAGCTTTCTCTGCCAGAGGCATTATCAAATTGTAGAACTCCCTGAATCGGGCGATGGCACCTGCCTTAAGCCCGGCCTTCAGAAGATCTGCCTCCGGGAGGGAGCAGGCTGGCAGCAGAGGCACTCCGGCGGCCCCGGCAGCAGAGTCCAGTGCAGCGAGAGAAGTTGCTCCGATGCCGCGCGCGGGGAGGTTGATAACCCTGCGGAAGGCTTCGTTGTCCCTGGGGTTTATCACCAGCCGGAAATATGCCACCATATCCTTGACCTCGGCCCGGTCGAAAAACGACATCCCGGAGATGACGCGACAGGGGAGGTTCTGCTTGCGAAGGGCCTCTTCCAGCACACGAGACTGGGCGTTGGTGCGGTAGAGGATTGCAAAGTCGCTGTACTGCGCCTTGTCGCGCCAGATAACCCGCTTGATGGAAGATGCTATCGCGTGTCCCTCCTCAAAGTCGCTGGAGGCATTTATGATGTGTATCTTGTCGCCCTGGTCCCCGCTGGACCAGCAGACCTTCCTGATGCGGTTTTTGTTGCGGTCTATCAGGCTGTTGGCGGCATTCACGATGGTCTGTGTGGAGCGGTAATTCTGCTCCAGCCGTATGATCTTTGATTCCGGGTAATCTTTCTGGAAGTTGAGGATATTCTCTATGCGGGCGCCACGGAAGCTGTAGATGCTCTGGCTGTCATCTCCCACCACGCAGATATTATGATGGACGCTTGCAAGTTTCTTGAGGATGAGATACTGGGCGTAGTTTGTATCCTGATACTCATCTACCAAAATGTATTTGAACCTGTCGCGTATGGCCTCCAGCGCCACCTTGTGGTCGCGCAGCAGAATGTTGGTGTTGAGCAGTATGTCATCGAAGTCCATCGCCCCGGACGCTTTGCATCTGGCGGCGTACAGGGAGAATATCTCGTGCAGGCGGGGTCGCTTGCTTGCGGCGTCCTCACCGGTATAGATGGCGTTCTTTGCGTATGATGCGGCGGTGAGCAGGTCATTCTTGGCGTTGGAGATGCGGGCGGCCACGCTGGAGGGCTTGTAGGCCTTGTCGTCAAGGTTAAGTTCCTTGATGCACTTGGTTATGGCCGCCTTGGTGTCGGCAGCGTCGTAGATGGTAAACTGCCTGGGATATCCCAGCAGTTCGGCGTATTCTCTGAGGAACCGCACGAAAACAGAGTGGAAGGTTCCCATCCAGATGCGCTGAGCATTGCGCTCTCCAACGAGGCCGGAGATACGCTCTTTCATCTCTCCAGCCGCCTTCTTGGTGAATGTCAGCGCCAGTATGCGGTATGGTTCCGTTCCCTTGCTGATGATGTTTGCCAGCCGGCAGGTGAGCACGCGCGTCTTGCCGCTGCCCGCCCCGGCCACTATCAAAAGCGGGCCCTCAGTGCTCTCCACAGCCACTTTCTGAGCCTCATTCAGCCCACGTATAATCTCTTCGTTTCCACTTGGGTTCATACCACAAAAATAGTTGAAAAACCTAAAGAAATTAGTAAATTTGCGCGCGTTTTTTGAAGGAAATATTTCTTATCAATTAATAATTCTAATAATGTCAGAACACATCAGATTGAAAAAGGGGCTGGATATACCTCTCGCAGGCAAGGCCCCCGCTAAAATCGCAGAGACTGTTGCTCCTGACCTTGTTGCCATCAAACCCGCCGATTTCAAAGCCCTGGTGCCCAAGCTCGCCGTCAAGGAGGGTGACAGCGTCCAGGCAGGTGACGTTTTGTTTGTTGACAAGATGCGTCAGGAAGTACGTTTCTGTTCTCCCTGCAGCGGTGTGGTCGACCAGGTTGTCCGCGGCGACAAGCGCAAGCTTCTGGCTGTGATTGTCAAAGCCGGTAAAGAGCAGCAGAGCGTCAGGTTTGACGCGGTTGACTGCAGCCGGCTCGACAGGCAGGCAACTTGCTCCGCCCTGCTAGAGAGAGGCCTCTGGCCAATGATTAAACAACGTCCCTACGGCATCATCGCAAACCCGGAGGATACTCCCAAGAGCATCTTCATATCTGCAATGAATACCGCTCCGCTCGCTCCCGATCCGGACTTTATTATGGAGGGGCAGATGGAGAACCTGCAGGCGGGTATCGACGCCCTCGGCCGTCTGACCAAGGGTGGCGTGCATTTCAGTATGGCGGCGGCAAAAGAGGCCGGCAGCGCAATGCACAACCTCAAGGGAGTCATTTTCCACACATTTGACGGCCCGCATCCGGCAGGAAACGTAGGCGTACAGATCAACCACATCTCTCCCGTCAACAAGGGTGAGACTGTATGGACCGTCGATCTCGTCTCGCTCGCCGCAATCGGCCGCTGCCTGCGTACAGGCGTCTATGATATGACCCGCCTGGTGGCAATCACCGGTCCTGCTGCAAAGGAGCCCTGCTACGTAAAGGGAGTGCAGGGTATGAGCCTTAAATCGGTTGCCAAATATACTGCAGAGGGCAATGTCCGCTACGTGAGCGGCGATGCCCTGACCGGCGAGAGCGTCGGAGCAGACGGCTTCCTCGGCTTCTTTGACAGCCAGGTCACTATCCTTGAAGAGGGTGACTACTACGAGATGCTGGGCTGGATCAAGCCTTTCCGCCTTAAAAAGTTCAGCTACTCCCACCTGTACTGGTCGTGGCTCAATAAGAAGAAGACCTATAACCAGGACACAAACACCAACGGCGGCACCCGCGCATTTGTCGTTTCCGATGTTTACGGCAAGGTGCTCCCGATGGATATCTACCCTGTATATCTGCTCAAGGCTTGCCTTGCAAAGGATATAGAGAAAATGGAAAACCTCGGTATATACGAAGTCATTGAAGAGGACCTCGCACTCTGCGAGTTTGTATGTCCTTCCAAGATTGAGATCCAGAAGATTCTGAGCGACGGTATAGACCTAATGTTAAAGGAGATGGCATAATATGAGCGCACTGAGAAATACTTTGGATAAAATGAAGCCGGCCTTCAGCAAGGGCGGCAAGCTGAGCGCCCTGGGTTCTTTCTTCGATGCGATGGAGACCTTCTTCTTCGTGCCCAAGACCGTGACCCGCCGCGGTACTCACATCAGGGACAGCGTCGATCTCAAGCGTACTATGATTACCGTGATAATCGCGCTCATCCCCGTATTCCTTTTCAGCATCTACAATATCGGTTACCAGATGAACCTCGCCTACGGTTATGGCTGGGGCTTCTGGATGATTGTCTGGAAAGGCTTCCTCAAGATACTCCCCCTGTATCTGGTATCTTACATCGTAGGTCTCTTCTTTGAATGTATGTTTGCCCAGATCAAGGGCGAAGAGGTTAACGAAGGTTACTTTGTTACAGGTTTCCTGATCCCCCTCATAATGCCGGTCAACATCCCCCTGTGGATGCTTGCAATCGCGGTCGCTTTTGCAGTGATCATCGGCAAGGAGGTTTTTGGCGGTACAGGTATGAACATCTGGAACCCCGCGCTTCTGGCACGTGCGTTCCTGTTCTTCTCATATCCCAAAATGATGAGCGGCGACGCCGTATGGGTTGCCCACAAATGTGGTGTAGATGCAGTCTCCTGCGCTACTCCGCTCTCAGAGGTGGCCAGCGGCAATCTGCACTACTCTGCATTGGATATGTTTGTCGGCCTGATTCCCGGCTCGATTGGTGAGACCTCCACGCTCTGCATCCTGATTGGCGCGCTGGTTCTTATCTGCACCGGCGTGGGCAGCTGGAAGATAATGCTCAGCTGCGTTGCCGGCGCCCTGCTGATGGGTCTGCTCGGCGACGTTCCCGCATACTATCAGCTGATTATGGGCGGCTTCGCATTCGGCTGCGTGTTTATGGCCACCGACCCTGTTACCAGCGCCCAGACCGAGACCGGCAAGTGGATCTACGGCTTCCTCGTGGGTGCCTTTGCAGTATTGCTCCGTCTGTTCAACCCTGGTTATCCAGAGGGTATGATGCTTTCTATCCTGCTGATGAACACCTTTGCTCCGCTGATTGACCATCTGGTTGTCGGCGCGAACATCCGCCGTCGTCTGCGCAGAGCCAAAACCGTTTAAACGCATCGATGCCATGAATACAAACAGCAATACATATACAGTCATCTACACGACCATACTGGTTGTGATAGTTGCGGCCATCCTGGCCTTCGCCGCCTCTGCCCTCAGGCAGAAGCAGCAGGACAACATGGACCTGGCCAAGATGAAGACCATCATGCTCGCTGCGAACATGGGTCAGACTCCCGACGGAAATGTCGATAAGGGTGCCGATTTCAAGAAGCTTTACACCGACCACATCACAAACGCTTTTGCAATCGATGCGGAGGGCAACGTGCTGGACGGTGTGGATGCGTTCAAGGATATCGACCTTAAATCTCAATATTCCAACCTTAAGAAGGGTCTCGACGTCAAGCTTCCCGTTTACGAGTGCACGATGGATGACGGCCGCAAGGTCAACATCCTGGCTATGTACGGTGCCGGCCTCTGGGGCGCTATCTGGGGATACGTTGCAGTTGAAGACGACAACGAGACTGTTTCCGGTGCAATCTTCGACCACGCCAGCGAAACTCCCGGCCTCGGTGCAAAGATTGCAGAACCTGCCTTCTATACCCAGTTCCGTGGCAAGAAACTCTCCGATGCAGGCCAGTTCTCTTCTGTAAAAGTAATCAAGGGCGGCGCCAACGGCTCTGCCAACGGCGTTGACGCCATCTCCGGCGCCACGATGACCTCCAAGGCTGTGAGCACTTCGCTCGAGCAGTGGCTCGGCGCCTACAAGGCCTTCCTGACCAGCCGTCCGGCTGCAAAAGAGTGCTGCGGCAAGTGCGAGGACGGCTCTGAAGAGTGCTGCGCAGATGAATGCTGCTCTGAAGGCGGATGTGACTCCCCTGAAGGGTGCTACGCAGAAGAGGGTTGCGAGGCTGAATGTGAAAATAAACCCGTAAATGCAGAATAAGATGAATAAGGATATCTACACAAAACCGTTCTTTAAGAACAATCCAATCACCGTATTGGTGCTCGGTATCTGCTCATCTTTGGCAGTGACCGTACAGC
>CAMKTW010000065.1 GCA_946415795.1 uncultured Bacteroidales bacterium | reverse complement strand
ATGGGCTTGTCCAGGGTCACGACCACTTTCCAGTCAGTCCAGGAGGTGTCCACAGCCTGCACCACAAATTTGTCAAAATGCTCAAGGTCGTGGCGGTTGATAAGGTGCAGGGTATCACCTTTATGGGGATAGTCCAGCGACTGGGCGTGAAGGTCAGCCTTCTCCACGCGGATTTCTACCTTGTGGTCATCTTCCTGCGCGTAAGGATACCAGTAATAATTGTGGATGTTGGTGCAGTCGTCCAGGCAGCCGCGGAACATACAGTTCTGGATGGTGATTTTGCCGCGGCACGATGTGAAGTGTGTCGCATCGGTTGTGGTGCTGGTGTAGCGGCCGGGGTAGGGGACTATCTGGATGTGGTCCAGCAGTATGTCGGTGGTTTCGTGGCCCACGACGCCCATTCCCGGGAAGCTGTATATTATGATATCCTTGAGTGTTACATTCTCGCTCTCGCGCAGCATATAGCAGGGGCGGTAGTGGCCGCCGTGCTTGATGACCAGGATGTCACCCACTTGTGCGGTGCATTTGCTGAACTTGTAGAGCACTTTGCCAGGAGAAGGGGTGCCGGCCAGCCCGCCGTCGGCATCAAAGAAAAAGCCTGTAGCAGGGCTGTAGAATTCGGTGCGGCCCTGGACCACCTTGTCGCTGTATTTGTAATACTCCGTGTCGAATTCAGCCTCAATGGTGTCGCCGTTAATAGATGTAATCACAGCCTCTATGTTGTTGTGGCGCTTGTAGTCTATCTGAAGGCCCTTTACAGTGACGTTCTTGCAGCGGATAAAGGCCAGCAGTTCCATCCACCCCTCTACCATCAGTTTGGCGCCGTAGGCCTCTATGGTGAGGTCCTTTGCCCCGGTAAAGTTAAGCCCCGTGACATAAGGTTTGGTAGGGATAAAGAGGTAGCGCTGCACCTGGAGACCATAGCCGTAGGTGCCGTCAATCGCCTCGCGCTCAATCTTCGCCGCTTCAGGGTCGGAAAAATCATAAACGCCGGCAGGGAAGACCAGCGTGGTGCCGGCGTGCGTGCGGCAGTACTCCGCCGCCTTGCGCAGAGCGTCAGCGTCGTTTATCCCGTCGTCGGGAACCGCTCCGAAATCCTTTACAGAAACTGTAGATCCGGTTGTTGCGTTGCAAGCGACCATTATTAACGACGCAATTGCAATTAAAAAGAGAGTTGACTTTTTCATATATGTATCAGGTTTATTAGCGGGTTGAAAAAAGGAGCATCTCCTTCTTTACCGCAAATCTACTGAAATATCTTCATTCAGCGACAGCAATACATACTTTTCCGATACTAACTCAAATTTCGCAGCGTCCGCGAATGAGCCCTATAGTGTAATATGGCGCCACTTTGTCGACGCTGTGAGGCATTTTGCCCTGGCAGCGTCTGCGGAACCCGCTCAAAAGCAGCCCCAGTACAGCTTGTCCGACGCTGCGAAAACCGAATTGCCAATCTGTGTGCGGCAAACTATGCCGGTCGGCATCTACGTCTGGTAAGGACAGACGAAAAGCTACAGCACCCCGAACTCCCGCTGGAACGGCAGCAGATTGCCCTCCGGATTGTGGCGCAGCCCTGTGCGATAGCCATCCAGGATGGCGAAATCAATCAGGCGGAAGCGTCCCTTGAACTCAGGCTCATCAATAACCTGATGGAACAACCTGGCGATATGCGCCGGCGGATTGGCGAAAGCCCCGCATCCCATAGCCGACAAAACAAAGGAGTCGTGCCCCTGATCCAAACCGATACGGAAAATGGTGCGCATCTTCTCCAGCGTAATCTCCGCCTCGCGCGGCATCATCAAACCGTCCGCCCCGATGCGTGGACCACTCAACGCCGCCACAGAAATCACCGGGATATTATACACCCGGTCCTCCAGCATCGAGCATTCAGACTCCGGTCCCCGGAAAAACGTCACAATGCCACTATACACACCACCGAACCGTTCATCCATCGGATATTGCTCCTTTCTGGACACCAACCCCAAGTCCGGATACTGCCGCACCCTGGCATCAGAAAACTGGTATAGCGACAAGACCAGATTACTCCGCCTGCAGAGATTCTCCTCCTGCGCACCGGAGCCGTACTCCACCAGGCCGCCCGGCGTGTACAGATCCGCCAGATTCAACATCGCCGGATTGTAACCCGCATCAATCAGCCTTTTGGCCACCAGCACACAATCATCATTCTCAACCCTCACCTCAGTCCCATACCCGGCCGAAGGCAAAGAAGACATATCAAACTGTTCGCGATACATCTTAGCCGCGGCCATTACATCCTCAACCGCAGGCAGTGCCACCTTCTTTCCGTGTGCATCAAAATACCAGCCCTTACGCAGAAGAGTCAAGGTCGATTCAAAAACTACTATTCTGAGAGCGTGCTTGTCCATAGCCAGTTTTTTTATTATTCAAATATAATGATTTGCGTTTACCTTTTTTCCGAGGGTAGTGGCCTATATCCCCAAGATGGAAGAGCCCGACCTGATGTACATACTTTTCGACAAAGTGGTCGGCAGCATTGAGGGTATGCTGAGTTTCTTCGAGACCAAATAACAATGTAGCCGGCAAAGCCATCTTCCGAAAGGAACTAACTTGTAAAGCCTTTACCCAGATTCCGCCGGTACTGGAAACCATCACTTGACGGCTGTCCAGCGAAGATATCTAAGGTACTCTCTACCGCATCGATATTTTATTGACAACCTCCCAACGTCCGCCTTTGTCAGGGCCAATGCGCCGGACAAAGCCCTGAGTCTGTAATACTTTAACTCTCGTTGCAATAGTTTGCCTGGATACCCCCAATACTTCTGCAATCTGCGACGTTGTCACCTCGGGTTTCTCCTTCATCATACGGACGATTTCAGCATCTCGTTCCTGTAAAGTTTCCTGTAAAGTTTCTGGTGCAAACCGTGATGATAAACTTGCCCGAAGCATAAAATCATCCTGTTTGAATATGGGCTTCGGCCAGCCTCCTTCCTCCAACTCCCTATACTAATGCCCAGTACCCGGCCATTGAAGTGAAGGAGTTCACCAGATCCCACGACCGCTTCCTTATCTTGGACAATCAAGTGTATCTCATCGGTGCATCTCTGAAAGACCTTGGGAAAAAATGGTTTGCCCTCTCATTACTGAACGACATAATTCCTGATGATCTAATGTCTAAGATTGGAGCATAGCGACTCGTCCCGCCAAAGCGCCAACAGATTCGCGGCTGACCTCCCGGTCCCATGCGGCAGTGGAGGCGCCAAAGACATTAAGAAGTGGAAGGGTAGTGCTCCCGCCAGGGTTTCGTGGAGCCCCGTCAGAGCGAGTAGGGCGCGGTGGCGGGACTGCCGGCGAAGAGCGAAGTGGCAGATATTGTTCGTAGCTTGAATTCTTTCAGGGGCAGATTTTTGCCCGGAAAGTGCGCCATCAGGCGCTAGCGGAGCGCGTGCGGGCTGGGTTAAGAATAGCCAGCGCGTAGCGGCGGGGTTTGGGGCGGAGCCCCAGTATAATTGGAGGTATCTGCCACAAGCGTTTTTTTACATCGTTTTCATAATCGCGATAACCATTTATGAAAAACGGCAAGTGAGCTGGCCGATTTACAAAGCACTGATAATAAAGAAAATAGAATTCGACAAGCGCACTTGTCGAATTCTGCTTCTTCGACACACCGTTCTATAACCCGTTCAGCAACTGGGTGAACTGCACTCGGATATCGGCCAGGATGCTGCGCCAGTCCTTAAGGTTGCCGTCCAGATTGTCAGAGACCGCCTTCAGGCAATAGAACGGAATGTCATACATCTGGCAGAAACGAGCGGCCGCATAAGCCTCCATATCAAAGAGGTCGTACTTCTGCGAGAGCTCCTTCACCTGCTCCGGACTGAAAGTCTGGGTACTCATAAAATAGTCCCCGGAAAAGATGCTGGCGCCTTCTCCCTCAAGATTGATGCAATCGTGTACCAGTTCGCTGCCGCCGTTGTAAATCCGGGTGCAACGGACAATAGTGCCTATGGGATACCGGGCCGATCCGGCACTGCCGATATTAAGGACCACCGGGGTCCGTCCTTCAGGCAGAGACTCACGCCATTTGACCAGGCTGCTGAACATCCGCATCTTTCCCATTCCAGTGAAAACCACAGGGAAAGGCACCTCTTCAGGAGAAATCTCATCCTTGTCAGCTACGAAAAGGACCACATCACGACCCTTTAATTCTTCCAATAAAGATTTTACCATATATGTACATTCATTAAGATCAAAGTCAAGCGATGCTTGTGTCCGCTGCGCAAAAACAGTGGACGATACAAGTAAGGCTATGAAAAAGATAGATAACTTACGCATCAGGCAACATTTGAATAATTTTCTGCAGGCCCGCTTCCGGAAGAGAAGTATGATGGGCCATTCCCGATAAAACTGAATATGACCCTGCTAATATACAAATAATTGGAAGAAACATCCTGAATGGTAATACATATTGCATAGTCGGTCAAAAACCGTAACTTCGCACACTATGAATCTGCACGGAAAGAAGGTGATTTTGGCGAGCAATTCGCCCAGGCGCAGGGAACTCCTTGCCGGTCTCAACGTTGAGTTTACAGTAGATACCCGTAATAACTTTGAGGAATCTTTCCCCGAGGATATGCCCCACGGCCAGGTGCCCGCCGCGATGTCTCTGGGCAAGTCAAGGGGCTTCTGGCGCGAACTGGAAAAAGATGAGATACTGGTCACCTCAGATACGATGGTCCTGCTGGACAGTTTGATAATGGGCAAGCCGCACAGCAGGGAAGAGGCGGTAGAGATGCTCCGCAGCCTCTCCGGACGCACCCACGAGGTAATCACCGCCGTCACGGTGCGCGACAGAAACCATTGCGAAACAGTGTCAGACACCACCCTGGTCACATTCCGCGAACTGACCGGCGACGAGATAGATTATTACATAGATACCTGTAAACCATACGACAAGGCGGGGGCCTATGGGATCCAGGAATGGATAGGTTACGCCGCCTGCACATCCATTTCCGGCTCATTTTATAACGTAATGGGCTTCCCGGTGCACAAAGTTTACGATGAATTGATTAAATTTGCAGGATATTAGCCTTTAGAAAGATGGAGTTAGAAGCAAAATACAATCCAAATAACGTAGAAGACAAGTGGTACGCATACTGGATGGACCACAATTTTTTCCATTCAGAACCCGATGGCCGCGAACCATATACTATAGTGATTCCCCCGCCCAACGTCACCGGAATCCTGCATATGGGCCACGTGCTCAACAACACTATAAACGATGTGCTCATACGCAAGGCGCGTATGGACGGCAAGAATGCCTGCTGGGTGCCCGGCACCGACCACGCATCCATAGCCACAGAGAATAAAGTCGTCGGCCGTCTGCGTGAGAAAGGCATCAGGAAAGAAGACATCTCCCGCGAGGAGTTCCTCAAATACGCCTGGGAGTGGAAAGAAGAGCACGGAGGGATTATCCTCAAACAGCTGCGCAAACTTGGTGCAAGCTGCGACTGGGACCGTACCAAATTCACGATGGACCCCGAACTGAGCAAGGCGGTGATAAACACCTTCTGCTACTTCTATGACAAGGGTTATATCTACCGCGGCGCACGTATGGTGAACTGGGATCCCGTCGGCCTCACCGCAGTCAGCGACGAAGAGGTTATCCACCGCGACACCCAGAGCAAATTCTATCACCTGCGCTACTTTATAAGCGACGGCAACGGCAACCCCACCGACAAGTTCCTGGTCATTGCAACCACCCGTCCCGAGACCATTATGGCCGATGCCGCAATATGCGTGAACCCCAAGGACGAACGGCACTTCTGGCTGCACGGCAAGAAGGTGCTCATCCCGCTCATCAACAAAGAGATACCTGTTATCGAGGACGACTATGTGGAGATGGATTTCGGTACCGGGTGCCTCAAGGTTACCCCGGCGCACGACGTTAACGACCACGAGATAGGCCTCCGCCATAATCTGGAGGTGCTTGATATAATAGACGACCACGGCCGTCTTAACGAGAAGGCACAGATTCTCGTTGGCGAAGACCGCTTTGAGGCCCGCAAGAAGATAGAGAAGATGCTGGAAGAGGCCGGGAACCTGGTCAAGACAGAAGATTACGTATCTCCAATCGGCTACAGTGAGCGCACAAACGCAGTCATCGAGCCCAAACTCTCCACTCAGTGGTTCCTCAAGATGGAATCGCTTGCCAAGGAGGCGCTTGCCAGCGTTGAGAACGGTGACGTCAAACTGATTCCTGATAAGTATCGCAATACATACCGCCACTGGATGGAGACGGTGCGTGACTGGTGCATATCCCGCCAGCTCTGGTGGGGTCAGCGCATACCGGCATACTACCTTCCCGACGGCCGTTACGTTGTCGCCCCCGATGCAGAATCCGCACTGGTCAAGGCGCGTGCCCTGGACGCATCTCTCAAGGCGGAAGATCTCCGTCAGGACGAAGATGTGCTGGACACCTGGTTCAGCTCCTGGCTGTGGCCCATCTCTGTGTTTGATGCCGGCAAGCCCGGCCATCCCGAGGCGGAGCCCAATGCCGACCTGGCATACTATTATCCCACGAGCGACCTGGTTACAGGACCGGACATACTCTTCTTCTGGGTGGCTCGCATGATTATGGCAGGAGACGAGTTTATGGGCAAGGTACCTTTCAGCAATGTGTTCCTTACCGGTATCGTCCGCGACAAACTCGGTCGCAAGATGAGCAAGTCGCTGGGCAATTCTCCCGACCCGCTGGATCTGATAGCAAAATATGGTGCCGATGCTGTTCGCCTGGGCATGATGCTCTGCACCAGCGCCGGCAACGACATCCTCTTTGACGAGAGCCAGGTAGAGCAGGGACGCAACTTCTGCAACAAGGTTTGGAACGCCTACCGCCTCGTTCAGATGTGGAATGTTGAGGACAAGCCTGCCTCCGATGTCAATAAGCTGGCTGTCAAGTGGTTCCACGAACGTCTGTGCGAAACAGTGACTGCGGTTGAAGACCATTACTCAAAATACCGTATCAGCGATGCTATAATGGCTGTTTACAAGCTGTTCTGGGACGATTTCTGCGCCTGGTACCTGGAACTGGTAAAGCCCGCCTACGGCGATTCGATTGATAATGATACATATCTGTGGACAATCGGCTTCTTTGAGTCGCTGCTCAAGATGCTCCATCCGTTCATTCCGTTCATTACAGAGGAGCTCTGGCAGAACATCAAGGAGCGCAAGGAGGGTGAGACCATAATGTTTGCCGACTCTCCCAAGCCCTACGGATTCGATGCACAGGTAATCGCCGATTTCAATTTCGCAGCACAAGCAGTAACTGAGATCCGTGCCCTCCGTGCAAAGAAGAATATCTCTCCCAAGGAGGCTTTGCCCCTGATGGTCAGGGGTGCCTTCCCCGCATCCGTCTCTCCTGCGATTGTCAAGATGGCCAACATCTCCGGAATAGAAGTTGTAGAAGATTTTGGGAATGATGCCGGAGAGTCTTTCCTGGCTGGCACCGTCCAGTTCTTTGTCCCGCTCGAGGGTATGATAGATGTAGAGGCGGAGAAGGCCAAGATAGTAGCTGAAATCGCCCGCTACGAGGGTTTCCTCAAAGGCGTCAACGCCAAGCTGGGCAACGAGCGCTTCGTGGCAAACGCTCCTGCGGCAGTAGTGGAGACAGAACGCAAGAAACAATCGGACGCTACCCAGAAGATAGCAAGTCTCAAGGAGCGTCTTGCAAAACTGTAATTATTAATCTTTAACAATAGACATTATGACTGCTTTATCATTGTTGATTCTCCCGTTGGGCGTTATCGGTCCCTGGCAATGGGTCATCATTGCGCTTGTTATCATCCTCCTTTTCGGCGGCAAGAAGATTCCCGAGCTTATGCGTGGTCTGGGCAAAGGCGTCAAGGAGTTCAAGAGCGGTATGAAAGAGGCTGAAAAAGAACTCAACGACATCAAAACCGACATAGACAAAGAGGAACCCAAGAAGGTAGAGTAAATCCAGATGGCAGAGGAAGAGAAGCTGGATGAATCTAAGGAGATGAGCTTCTGGGATCACCTGGAAGACTTGCGGCACGGACTGTTCCGGGTGGTGCTTGCACTGCTCGCCGCCTTTGTCGTGCTCTTCTTTTTCAAGGATTTCCTGTTTGACACTCTTATCCTGGCACCTACCAGGCCGGACTTCTTTTTCTATAAGCTGTTCGGGATGTCCACGGGGCTGCAGCTGGTAAACATAGAGCTCTCTACACAGTTTATGGTGCATATGAGGGTCACCTTTATGTGCGCTTTCATAGTGTGCTGCCCGTATGTGATTTTTGAAATCTGGCGGTTCATTGCCCCCGCACTGTATCAGCACGAGAAAAGAGCCACCAGGCG
>CAMKTW010000064.1 GCA_946415795.1 uncultured Bacteroidales bacterium | reverse complement strand
TATGATCCTCACAGGCGAAAAGGCTGTCACTTCTGCCACCAAGGCAGAGGAACTCAAAGACGGTGCGCCTGCACGACCATCTCAGGTTTTGTTTTGGGTAAAGATAGCAAAAAAAGTTGATTATGACTATATTTGCGCCCGGTTTGAGTATTAAAAAAACAACATAACAATGAAAAAGATTTTTGCGATTATGCTTTCATTCATGGCATTAGCCTCTTGCGGAGAGCAGGTAGAGAAGGCTCCCGCGCTTGACCTCTCCAATCTTGACACTACCGTCAGCCCCAAGGTTGACTTCTACCAGTATGCTACCGGCGGTTGGCAGGTTAAGAATCCGCTGCGGCCCGAGTTTGCCCGCTTCGGTTCTTTTGACGTGATTGCCGAGAACAATCAGAAACAACTCAACGACCTGTTCGAGTCGATGTTGGATATGAAAGCCGAGAAAGGAAGTGTTGACCAGAAGATATCTGACCTCTATAAGATGGCGCTCGATTCCACTACCCGCAACGCACTCGGCGCAGAGCCTATCAAGGCTGATATCGCACGTATCCAGGCTGTCAATTCCAAGGACGAACTCTGGCGCCTCCTGGCCCAGATGAGCCTGGAAGGTACAGGCACCGGTTTTTATGGCAGCGGGGTAGATGCCGACCTTGCCAACAGCGATATGCAGGTGCTTTATCTGGGCCAGGCAGGTCTGGGGATGGGTGACCGTGACTATTACCTCAAAGAGGAGAATGCGGCTCTCAAGGAGGGTTACAGGAACTTCCTGGTGAAGGTGCTTAACCTTTGCGAGATTGAGAATGCGGAGGAAATCGCCTCCAAGACCCTGGAGGTAGAAAACCAGATAGCCGAGTTCTCCTGGTCGCGCGAGCAGAACCGCGACGTGGCAGCTCTGTACAATCCTATGTCATCTGAACAGATATTTGCTGCATATCCTTCCATAGGGCTGCAGACAGAGTGCGAGGTGCTTGGCATACCTGCACAGGAGAAGGTTATCGTGGAGCAGCCTTCATTCTTTGAGAAGCTGAACGCATTGATGGAGGCCACTGACCTGGAAACACTCAAGGATTATTGCCTTGCGCACCTTGTGAGCGGCTCATGCAATGCACTGAGCGACGATTTTTACACCGCAAGCTGGGAGTTCTTCAGCCATCAGATGGCCGGTGCACAAGAACAGAAACCCCGTTGGAAACGCGCTATGCAGGTTCCCAACAACCTTCTTGGCGAGGCTGTGGGCAAGATGTACGTAGAGCGTTATTTCCCCGAGTCTTCCAAGAATCAGATGCTGGAACTGGTAGAGAACCTTCGTACGGCCTGGCACGAGCATATCGACGCTCTGGACTGGATGAGCGACAGCACCAAGGCCTTCGCGCACGAGAAACTTGCCGCTTTCATCATTAAGATCGGCTATCCCGACAAATGGAAAGATTATTCTACCCTTGAGATAGATCCTGAACAGACTTATTTCGAGAACCTGAAGAATGCCAGCGTATGGTATCTCAAAGATAATCTCTCCAAACTTGGCAAGCCTACCGACAAAACTGAGTGGGGAATGACTCCGCAGACGGTTAATGCATACTATAACCCCACCACAAACGAGATTTGCTTCCCCGCAGGTATCCTTCAGAAGCCCTTCTTCGATCCCGAGGCAGACGCTCCCGTCAACTATGGCGGCATCGGAGTGGTCATCGGTCACGAGATGTCCCACGGCTTTGACGACCAGGGCAGTATGTTTGATGCAAAGGGCAATATGACAAACTGGTGGACTCCGGAGGACAAGGAGAAGTTCACCGCCAAGGGCGATATCCTCGTCAAGCAGTTCGACGAGGTTGAGGTTCTTCCCGGCGTCCACGCAAACGGCCGCTTTACCCTGGGCGAGAACATCGGCGACCACGGCGGACTCTCAATCGCTTTCAGCGCATTGCAGAACGTGCTCAAGGAACATCCTCAGGGCCTGATAGACGGCTTTACCCCTGAGCAGCGCTTCTATCTCTCATACGGCACCGTCTGGGCTCAGAACATTACAGACCAGGAGAAGGCCCGTCTGACCAATATGGACCCTCACTCCCTGGCACGCAACCGCGTTAACGTGTCTCTGCGCAACTTCCAGAGTTTCTTTGATGCATTTGACATCAAGGAGGGTGACCCTATGTTCCGTCCTTTAGAAGAGCGTGTAAGCATCTGGTAAACAGACTCGTCTTATATATTACGACACAGCCCTCCGCTCAAAAGGCGGAGGGCTGTGTCGTTTAAATAGGTTGAAGGTTATTGCACGTCGTGGGTGGCCAGGCGCTGTTCTGCCAGCTTCTCGTATTTGGTGCCGGGGCGTCCCCAGTTGGCATAAGGATAGATGCTGATGCCTCCTCGGGGCGTAAAGAAGCCGGTGACCTCTATATACCTGGGATTCATCAGTTTTATTAAGTCCTTCATTATAATATTCACGCAGTCCTCGTGGAATGCCCCTTCATTGCGGAAGCTGAACAGGTAAAGCTTGAGACTCTTGCTCTCCACCATTTTCACGTCTGGGATGTAGCTGATGCGTATTTCAGCGTAGTCGGGCTGTCCGGTGATGGGACACAGCGAAGTGAATTCCGGGCAGTTGAAACGCACCCAATAGTCATTGTCCTGATGTTGGTTTTCAAATGCCTCAAGCAACTCGGGGGCGTATGAGTCTGCATATCGGGTCTTGCTGCCCAACGACTGCAGTCCCTCTTCTTTACGGTCTTTCATATTATTGTATATCTTTGATTTTAAATGGATTATAATTAATGTTGCGGTCGTATGCGTCCACCCCCTCTGATATCTTGACGCGGCGCACCACCAGCGAGGTAACTGGCAGAATGATTATCTCATAGATAACTTTGACACTTACCTGCACCAGCATCATTGTAAGAAGAGTATCTAAAGGGGTGCCCCAGAAGGCTATCGGCATAAAGATAAGAGAATCCAGCAACTCTCCGGCAATGGAGGATACGATGGCGCGCAGGCCAAACATACGCCCCTCTGAGGCAACCTTCATCTTGCTCATAACCAGCGCGTTCATTGTGGAACCGGCGAGGAATGCCAGCATTGATGCAACCACCACCCTGGGAGCCATATTGAACATATAGTCAAAGTGTTCCCCTCCGTCCCAGAAGGATGCCGCCGGCAGCCAGACTACCAGCTGGCCGAATGCAACAACAAAGAAGTTGGCTATAAAGGCCATCCAGATTACCAGCCGGGCGTGCCGGAAGCCCCATACCTCCGCGATGCAGTCGTTGAGTATGTACGATATCGGAAAAATAATCACGGCTCCGGGGAGGTTGATGCCCCATCCGGGTGAAAAGACCTTGGTTGCGAAGAGGTTTGAAGTGATGAGGCAGACAACCAGTGTCACCGCCATCAACAAGAACGTTGTTGAGAATTTAGGTTTCATCAAAGCAGTTTTTATAGTGGTACCTGTTACACTTGAATCGGAATATTTCCGTTTCTCGCCGCAAATATAGTATTTTTGCACGATATGAATTATTTCTCGTCGATAGGCTACACCCTGGTATTTATGGCGGCGGTGATTTATGTGGGTGTGAGATGCT
Organism: uncultured Bacteroidales bacterium; assembly: GCA_946415795.1. Classification (GTDB taxonomy): domain Bacteria; phylum Bacteroidota; class Bacteroidia; order Bacteroidales; family UBA932; genus Equibacterium. The sequence continues at coordinate 4,954 of CAMKTW010000064.1, read as the reverse complement.
ACCGCATCCTGCCGTGGTCTCGCAGGGCAAGGGTGTGTCTGACAGCCTTTTACGGGTCTGCGGTGCTGGCCTATGTGCTGTCTGTTACCGGCGGACTTGATATCCTTCCGATGCCGGTTGCCAGCCTTACTTATATCGTAGGTAATTCGTGGATGATCTTTTTTATGTATGCCCTGATGCTTTTTGTGCTGATGGAGGTGCTGCGGCTGATGGATATTCTTCCAAAGCGGTTTATGATCCATAGCGCGATTGGCAGTTCTGTGGTGTTCGGGCTTATACTTGCGGTTATGGCGTGGGGAGCTGTTCAATACCGACACAAATATCGTGAAGAGATAACAGTTACATCAGACAAGATAGAGTCTCCTTTGAAGATCGTTTTGATGAGTGACCTTCATATCGGATACCACAACCGTCGTGCAACCCTTGCCCGCTGGGTGGATATGATAAACGGCGAAAACCCCGACTTGATACTGATTGCCGGCGATATAATCGACCGCAGCACAAGGGCTGTAGTGGACGACGGCGATGCGGCAGAGTTCCGTCGCCTGAAAGCTCCGGTATATGCCTGTCTTGGCAATCACGAGTATTATGCGGGAGTGGAGAAGTCGATTGAATTCTACAAAGATGCAGGTATCCATCTCCTGAAGGATTCATCTGCCGTGGTGTGCGGCATAACCGTCATAGGGCGTGACGACGCCAAGGATTCCCTCAGGATGCGTCCCTATCTGCTGGCCCGCAAAACCAATCCGGATACCTTTAGGATTATGCTGGATCACAGGCCGGACACCCTCTCCGAAGCCTCTCTTGCGAAGGTTGATTTCCAGTTCAGCGGACACACCCACGGCGGCCAGGTCTGGCCCGTTTCGTGGCTCGTAGCATTACGCAATGAACTCCCGTATGGTTATATGGAGAAAGGCAGCACCCGCTACTACGTCACCTCAGGGCTTGGAATCTGGGGCGGCAGGTTCCGCATAGGTACCCGCAGCGAGTACCTTGTGCTGTATCTGAAACCGGAAGAGGAGTCTTAATCGTCAAACTTCGCGATTGTCCGCATCCACTCTGCAATGCGGTCCAGGAAGTTGTAGCTTCCCGTGCCGGGCGATGCGGTCTTCTGGAAGCCGTGGTCGCGCAGCGCGAGTGTATGCAGTTCGCTCTGGATTCCCATAGCGCGCATCTTCTCCCAGATCCTGACAGATATGATGCTGGAGACCTCGTCTGCGTCTCCGTGAATCAGGAACATAGGGCAGGTGGCCATATCAAAGTTGAATTCCGGGTGGAAAGTGACACCTTCCCCGAGTCCCCTCCGGGTGTTGTAACCCTCTTCATCGTCGTCTGTGAGAACATATGCAGGGTAGATGCCTACGCCCCACTGGACGCTGCAGGAGAGGGTGTCTATGTCGTCTATCGGGAGATATGACTGCTGAAGGGAAGATGTTACCCCCATAAGGGTGAGATGACCGCCTGCGGAACACCCCATAATGCCTATCTGACCGGGGTCTAGGCCATAGCCGGCAGCCCGGCTGCGGACGATTCGGATAGTGCGCTGCAGATCCTGCCAAGCGCTTATGTGCTTGGACATCCCCTCCGGACGGGGGGTGCGGTATCGGAGCGTCACCACCGTCATACCCATCTCGTTAAGATAACGGCGCGCGGGAGCGGCCTCGTAGCCGTCGGGCCGGCTGCTCATATAGCTGCCGCCGGAATAAATAATCTGGATAGCCTTGGTCTTGAGAACTTTGGGGAAATGCCACTCTATGTATGGCTCCTCCTGGTGTTCTTGCCGGAAGGGCATCTTGCCATCTGGCCATACCGGTTCTTTGATATATTCTGCGCGGTCGGAATCGCTGGCAAAGCGGTCCATCAGGGGGACCTCAGGCTCCAGGGGGCCGAGGATTCCCAGCTGCCGCACAAATTCGAACCCGCGCTCCGTGCCGAGCTCCATATGGGGCTTGTTGGGGTACAGGTGCAGTTCCGCAGGGATGCCCATCTCGTGCAGTTTGCTGTAAATCAGCGTGGAACCGTTGGGAGAGTAGATGTCTGCCCCGCCGTGATGAAGAGATATCGGGCAGGTCTTCGCGTCAAACTTGAATATCTCAGACAGTCTGACGTCCGGGCCATAGCCCTGGAATATCGCAGGGGTACCATCCTCGGCATCTGTGGTTACATAAGCAGGCGAGTTCGCAATCGCCCAGTTGAGGTGGCAGGAGTATTTGTCTATCCTGTCGATTTTCTCATAGGCTGGAGTCTGTGAACTTGTGGCCAGCAGCAGCAGCAAGTGCGATCCGGCAGACATACCTATTGCACCTATCTTCTCTGGGTCGTAGCCACGCTTGCGGGCTTCGTTGCGAACCATACGCACGGCGCGCTGGCCGTCTTCCCAGGCGCTCCGGTAAACCGGCATCCCTTCCGGGCGCGGGGTGCGGTAAACAAAGTTGACGCACTGGAAACCGAGGGCGGTGTAGGCTTCGCGCCACTTCTTGATGTATTGTATGTCGCAGCAAGTCTCGTAGCCACCACCGGAAATAAGTATCATACACCCGCCGTTGCGTACCTCTGGTGCCGGGGCGTCGAACCACTCCAGATAAGGTTCGCGATGGGTGTCCGGATTGAAATCGGGTTTGTATTGTTCGTCCGTCATTGTGGCAACCTGGTGCTTCTGGCGGTCCGGCATCTTGCCGGCAGGCCATATATACTCCTTCTCCCAGCCGGATGCGTTGAGGGTTGCCAGCATCAGAATCAGTACAAGCAATCTTGTTTTCATGGCGTCAAATATGTGTGTATCTGTTAATTACCAATTAATCCCGGAATATATGGCCTCGGCAAGCATCCTGGCTCCGGCGGATTGTGGGTGCAGCCCGTCCTTGCAGTATGTCTGGTCTGAGAACAGGTCGTATAAGTCCACCAGCTCCAGCCCTGTTTCCGCCGCTATGCGGTGTATGGTTGGGCGAACACCTTTCTCCAGCGGCTCGCTCTGGGGGGTGATCAGCGGCACATTCAGGCTGCGGAAAATGCGGATAGGCGCAATGAGGATGACCCTGGGCTTTGAGGGCAGGCTCCGGTAAGAGTCCACCAGGCGGCGGTAGTCACGGTCAAATGCCTCGGGATTCCAGTTATGGCTCTTGGTGTCGTTTGTGCCCAGCATCAGCAAGACGATGTCGGGATTCCAGGCCAGGCTGTCGCGGTACTTTTTGCGTCGGACATAAGGCATATCGGAGTCAAACCGGACCGTGGCGTCGTTCTGGCCAAAGTTACGGACCTCATAACCAGGCCCCAGCATGCCGCCCAGCAGGGTGGGGTAGCACATCTTCGCCCTTCTGAGCAAGGTGAATCCCCAGGTAATGCTGTCCCCTATGCACGCAACTTTAACCATATCGTCTTTTAGGAAAAATATCTTACAAATATAATCATTAATTGTTTTTTTTATCTTTGCGGCAGATGCTGAATACTTATGAAGAAGTTTTCATTCCTTATATGCCTTCTTGTATTCTTTAACCAGGTGACGTTTGCGCAGACTTTCAGCCTTAGCGGACAGGTCACCGACCCGGAAGGCGCGCCCGTGGAACTGGCTGTCGTATCCCTTAACAGTTCCCTATGGGTAACCACTGACAAGGATGGCAAATACGAATTCAAAAACCTTAAAAAAGGTAAATACGATTATCTGGTGGCTTTTGTCGGATTCAAGGATCTCACCGGCACAGTGGAGATCAGTTCCTCCAGGAAGCTGGATTTTACACTGACGCCCCTCAGCCTGGAGTTGAACAGCGTTACCGTTACTGCAGAGCGAGATGCTATGGGCTCCAAGTCGGTAATCAGCGAGGAGGCGGTGCGCCACCTCCAGCCCAAGAGCGTAAGCGACCTGCTGCAGTTGGTTCCGGGCAACCTCGCCAGGAATCCTAACCTCAACGAACTTTCCCAGGCTACGGTCCGGGAGATTACCCCCAGTGCAGGTGCCTCCATCGGTACTTCCGTAATAGTTGACGGTACCCCGTTGAGCAACGATGCAAACCTGCAGGCCATCGCCTCTACCCGCTACGGTTCGGACTCCAGCATCTCGGAGGACGGCATGAGCGACCAGACCACCGCAGGCGGTGGGACCGACCTGAGGACAGTGAGCGCAGGCGTGGTTGAGTCTATGGAGGTTATAAGCGGCATCCCTTCAGCGGAATATGGCAACCTGACCTCCGGGGTCGTGATAGTCAAGACCAAGGCCGGACGAACTCCGCTGGAGGTGAAGGCTCAGGTAGATCCCAACTCCAAAATGGTATTTGCCGGCAAGGGATTCGGACTTAAAAACGGCGGTTCGGTCAACTTCGGTATCGACTGGGGTCAGAGTTTTGCCGATCCACGGCGCAGGTATCTCGGCTACGACCGTCTCACCGCATCGGCCGGCTTTTCCAAGGTCTGGGAGAGAGCCACGCTGAATGTAAAGGGCTCATTCTATTCGAACATAAACAACCGCAAGACCGACCCCCAACTGGATGAAATTGAGTTAAATTTCACCAACAAGAATATCGGTGCCCGCCTCTCGGCAAACGGGAGCATCCAGCCCGCCACTGCGTTGTTGTCTTCCCTGGATTACAATCTGTCGGCACAGGTCGCCCGTACGGAAGATATACGTATAAGCCGCGTCTATAGCCCCGACGGCGCAGTAACCGACATCCGCGAAAGCGGCATCCACGAGGCCTTGCAACTGATACACCCTTATGTCTCTGAGTACAGGATGCACGGCATCCCCATCAATGTCTTTGCCCAGCTGGCGGCCGGCAAATACTTCCAGATAGGGGAAAAAGACTATAACAGGATCAAACTGGGCGTGGAATACACCCTCGATGCCAACAGGGGCGATGGTTTGACATACGACATACAGACTCCGCCCCAGGCCTCTTCTGCCCATACCCTCAGGCCGAGGGCATACAAGGATATCCCGGCGCTCAATACCGCCAGCCTCTTTGTG
>CAMKTW010000063.1 GCA_946415795.1 uncultured Bacteroidales bacterium | reverse complement strand
GGGAACGCCAGGCCGTAGTGCCCCACGTTGTCGGTGGAATAGCAGGCGCGGGCCATTGCCCTCAGTGCCAGCATCTCTATGGCATTTGCCTCCGGCTTTCCCTTGACATCGTTCAACAGCGCGTTCAGGCTCTTTGACGCCAGTTTGGCGGTCTCGGTAGAGCCCATATTGTAACCGAAATTGTGTGCAAACGAACGTAATCCGCCCAGTTTGTCGGCATTTGGCGATTCGTGGATACGGTAAACCATCGTGGGCTTCTTGAAGCCGCTCTTCTTTGCCACAAACTCAGCTACGCTGCGGTTGGCCAGCAGCATGAACTCCTCAACCAGGAAGTTGCTCTCCCTGCTTATTTTCTGATATACGTTCACAGGACGTCCGGCATCATCTATCTCTACCTTCATCTCCGGCCGCTCAAAGTTGATGGCGCCTTTGGCGAAGCGGTTTTTACGTAGAATCTGCGCCAGAGAGTGCAGTATCATTACCTCTTCCTTAAGCGGACCTTCGCCCCCCTCGATTATCTCCTGCACCTGCTCGTAGTTGAACCGCTGGTCTGAATTAATCACAGTGCGGCCGAACCAGGCCTCTTTTACATTTGCCTTGGCGTCCATCTCAAAGATGGCGGAGTAGCAGAGCTTGTCGGTTCCCGGGCCGAGGCTGCACAGGTTGTTGCTCAGCGTTTCCGGCAGCATCGGGATGGTGCGGTCCACAAGGTAGACAGAAGTTGCGCGGTTGTACGCCTCCTTGTCCACAATTCCGCCCGGCTTCACATAGAACGTAACGTCGGCGATGTGTACGCCCACCTCATAGTTGCCGTTGGGCAGCTTGAGCAGTGAAAGGGCATCGTCAAAATCCTTGGCGTCGGCCGGGTCTATGGTAAAAGTGGTTATCTTGCGATAGTCTTTGCGCCGGGAGATCTCGGCGGGAGTTATGCCGGCGGGAATCTTTTCTGCAGCCTCCTCCACCTCCGGTTCAAAACGGTACGGCAGGTTGAATTCCGCCAGGATGGCGTGCATCTCGGTATCGTTTTCCCCCGGCATACCCAGCACATCCACTATTTTGCCCAGGGTTTCGTTGCTGCGGCTCGGCCAGTCGGTGACCAGCACCGCCACCTTCATCCCGTTTTCTGCCTTCTTGCCGCCAATCGTGGGCAGTTCTTCTCCGTCCTCAAGGGGGATGCGGATGTCATACGGCATCCGGGGGCTCTCTACGATGGCCCAGACCTGACGGCCGCGGACAATCAGTACCCCGATATGCGGCTTGGAGGAACGCTCCAAGATACGGACGACCTCACCTTCGCGTCGCGGACCCGACTTTTTTTTGCCCGCTACCACCAGCACGGTGTCGCCGTTCAGCGCTCCGCGCAAACGGTTGGGCCTGACCATAATATCATCATCCTGCCCCTCTACCGTCACAAATCCGATTCCGTCGCGGGTCAGGCTCACTACACCCTTGAACTCCTCCTGGCTCTTGCTGCGGCGCTCTTTGACACTGAATCTCACAGGAGCTTTGCCGCGAACTGTTTTCTTTGCCGTATCTTTATTTTTGCTGTTCTTTTTCTTCATATTTTGGAGTACCTTTGTCGAATCTGCTTATAGTGTTTATTACACAAAAGTAACAAATATCTGACGTATTTTAATTCATAATTTGACTGAAGAATGAACAAGAAGGTATTATTGATGATTCTTGACGGCTGGGGAGAAGGTAAGAAAGACCACAGCAATGCAATATACACCCAGGGGCAGCCGAACATCGACGCCCTCCGTGCAAAATATCCGTTTTCGCACCTTAGCGCCTGCGGAGAAGATGTCGGCCTGCCCGACGGCCAGATGGGCAACAGTGAGGTGGGGCACCTGAACATCGGCGGCGGCCGCATCGTATATCAGGACCTGGTAAAGATCAATATGGCTTGCCGCGAACACAAGCTTCTGGCAAACAAAGAGATCGCTGCTGCTTATGACTATGTGAAGAATAGCGGCAAATCGCTGCATTTTATGGGCCTGACCAGCCATGGCGGCGTACACAGTTCTCTGAACCACCTGTACGAATTCCTCTCCGTAGCAAAACAGGAGGGCCTGGATAAGGTATATGTCCACTGTCTGATGGACGGCCGTGACTGCGACCCCCGCAGTGGCAAGGGCTTTGTGGAGGAACTGGAGCAGAAGATGGCGTCGACCACCGGAAAAGTTGCAAGCGTGATCGGCCGCTATTACACGATGGACCGCGACAAGCGCTGGGAGCGCGTAAAAGAGGGATATGACCTGATAGTCAATGGCATAGGAAAAAAGGCGACAAGCGCTGTACAGGCTATTCAGGAGTCCTATGACGAGGGCGTCACCGATGAATTCATCAAACCCATCTGCGTGGTGGGCTCCGACGGCAAACCAGTGGCCACCGTCAGGGAGGGCGACGCCGTTATCTTCTTTAACTTCCGCAACGACCGCGCCCGCGAAATAACCAACGTCCTCACCCAGCAGGATATGCCCGAGGCCGGGATGCATACCATTCCCCTCTACTACTGCTGCCTGACCCCCTACGACGACAAGTTCACCGGGCTTCACATTCTCTTTGACAAGGAGAACGTGCAGAAGACCCTGGGCGAGACCGTGGCCGCCGCCGGTTTGAGTCAGCTCCGCATCGCCGAGACAGAAAAATACGCCCACGTGACCTTCTTCTTCAATGGCGGACGCGAAGCTCCGTTCGAGAACGAAGACCGCATCCTCATCAATTCCCCGAAGGTCGCAACCTACGACCTGCAGCCCGAGATGAGCGCGCCTGAAGTGGCTGAGGCGCTGATGGCCGACCTCAAGACGGAGAAACACCAGATGGTAATCCTTAACTTTGCCAACGGTGATATGGTTGGCCACACTGGCGTATATGACGCTATCTGCAAGGCAGTCAAGACCATAGATGAACTCACGGGGAAGGTTGTAGAGGTTGCCCGCGAGCACGGCTACAGCGTGCTGATTACCGCCGACCACGGCAATGCCGACAACGCAGTCAATCCCGACGGCAGTCCCAACACCGCCCACTCCCTCAACAAGGTTCAGTTTGTGGTTGTGGATGATGACGTGAAGAGCGTGAAAGACGGCCGCCTGGCCGACATAGCCCCCACGATGCTGACGCTGATGGGCATTCCCCAGCCCGCAGAGATGACCGGAGAATCCCTGATCAGCTTCTAGCCGCCTATGTCTTTCGTACACCTTCACGTCCACACCCAGTACTCCATCCTTGACGGCCTGAGCTCCATCAAGAAGCTCTTTGCACGCGCCCGGGAACTGGATATGCCCGCCATCGCCATCACGGACCACGGCAATATGTATGGTGTGAAGGAGTTTTTCAAGCACGCGTACGGTAAAGACAACCTCGACGGGGAAGGTAACCTGATAGTCAAGCCCATAATCGGCTGCGAGGTATATGTCACCCGTCATTACGACCACCGCCTCAAAGATCCGGAGCACCGCAGCTACTACCACCTGATACTTCTGGCCAAGAACTACGAAGGGTACAGGAATCTTATGAAGATTGTATCCATAGGCCATATGGAGGGCAAATACTACAAACCGCGTGTGACCCACGAGATAGTCGAGAAGTATCACGAGAACCTGATATGCTGTTCTGCCTGCCTTGCGGGGGAGATATCACAGAATATACTGGCAGACAATATCAATGCGGCAGAAGAGGCTATCGAGTGGCATAAGCGGGTGTTCGGGGAGGACTATTATCTGGAGGTAATGCTCCACAAGACGGAGCTGCAGGGTCTGGACCCTGAGGTTTACCGCGAGATTATCCGGGTTTATGAAGACCAGGGCAAGGTCAACGGAAAGATATTCGAGTTGGCCGCAAAGCACGGTGTGAAGACAGTCGCAACCAACGACGCCCACTTCATTATGAAGGAGGACGGCCCGGTACACGACCGCCTAATCTGCCTCACCACCAATGCTAACGTTACAGACACAAAGCGCCTGCACTACACCCAGCAGGAATACATCAAATCCGAAGAGGAGATGGCGGCGCTTTTCCCGGACCATCCGGAGGCCCTCGCTACGACGCTGGAGATTGCCGGCAAGGTGGAACAGTATAAGATTGACCGCGGACATATCCTCCCCAAGTTCAATATCGACCCGGTCTTCCTGGCAGATATCGGCAACCAGCTGGAGAAATACAAAGAGGTTATAGAAGAGGGCAAGTGGGAGATTAAAAGAGATAAGAAAACCGGCGAGGAAATCAGCCGCACATACCGGGGCGACGAATTCTGCAAGTCGGTGGCGTATCTGTGCCATCTGACATATCAGGGAGCGCATAAGCGTTACGGCGACAATCTCACAGAAGAGCAGGTATCCCGCATAGATTTCGAGCTCAAGACCATCGCACGTATGGGTTTCCCCGACTACTTCCTGATTGTTCAGGATTATATCGCCGCCTGCCGTGCGGCGGGCGACCTTGTGGGGCCCGGGCGCGGTTCGGCCGCCGGGAGCGTGGTGGCTTACTGCCTGGGTATCACCAATCTGGACCCCATCAAATATCAGTTGCTGTTTGAGCGTTTTCTCAATCCCGACCGGATTTCGATGCCTGATATAGATGTGGATTTTGAGAATCTCGATTACGCCCACGAATATGTAGAGAAGACCTATGGAGTGTCGCACGTGTCGCGCGTAATCACCTTTGGCACTATGGCGGCCAAGGGAGCCATCAAGAATGTGGCCCGCATCAGCCAGCTGAGCCTGGACGAGTCCAACCGCCTGAGCAAGATGGTGCCTGACCGCCTCAGCGAGAAGAAAGAGAGAAAGTATCCCTTCAATCCCAAGCTGGACGAGCTCAAACCCGGCTTCAAGAGGGTCGAGGAGGATGGTCAGACCTTCCAGGTGGGCAAAGAGGATGTCGATGTAAAAATCACCCTGGCCAATTGTTATCGACTGGTTCCGGAGTTCAAAAACGAGCTGGAGAACGGCAGCGACCTGGTCAAAGAGGTTCTTTATTATGCCGAAAAGCTGGAGGGGTGCATACAGCAGGTCGGCCAGCACGCCTGCGCCACCATCATCGGCCCCGGAGAGATAGGTGACTTCATCCCCGTCTGCCTCTCCAAGGACAAGAGCGGCAAGGATCTCTGCACCTCGCAATACGACGGCCACTACATTGAGGACGTCGGTATGCTAAAGATGGACTTCCTGGGGCTCAATACCCTCTCCATCATACACAAGGCCCTGGACCTGATAAAGGCGGGCCACGGGGAAGATATCGACATCGAGAAGATCCCCATTGACGACAAGCTTACGCTAGACCTTTACGGGCGCGGTGACACCACCGCCGTGTTCCAGTTTGAGAGCGACGGTATGCGCACCTGGCTGCAAAAGCTACACCCCGAGCGTTTTGAGGACCTGATTGCGATGAACGCCCTCTACCGTCCCGGACCTATGGACTACATTCCGGACTTTGTGGACCGTAAGCTGGGGCGCCAGCCTATTGAATACGACCTCCCCGAGATGGAGGAGTACCTGAAGGATACCTACGGCATTACTGTATATCAGGAGCAGGTGATGCTTCTGAGCCAGAAACTGGCTGGATTCACCAAGGGTCAGGCCGACACCTTGCGCAAGGCGATGGGAAAGAAGCAGATAGAGACGCTGCAGGGGCTCAAGAGCAAGTTTATGGAGGGTGGTATTGCCAACGGCCATCCGGAGAAGATACTGGACAAGATATGGAAGGACTGGGAGAAGTTCGCACAATATGCCTTCAACAAGTCCCACGCCACCTGCTATGCCTGGGTCAGCTACCAGACGGGCTGGATCAAGGCACACTATCCCGCCGAGTTTTTCGCCGCCAATATGAGCTGCAATCTCAACAATATGGATGAGATTGCAAAGCTGATGGAGGACTGCCGCCGCTCCAGAATCACGGTGCTCGGCCCCGATATCAACGAGAGCTTCACCGAATTCACCGTGAACAAGGCGGGGGCCATCCGCTTTGGTATGGGCGGCATCAAAGGGGTAGGGCCCAACGTCATCAACGAGATTATCAAGATCCGTCAGACTGGTGGCGCCTTCATAGATTTCTTCGACTTTGTGGAGCGTGTTCCCAACACCACCCTCAACCGCAAAGTGCTGGAAAGCCTTGTCAGCGCCGGTGCGTTTGACAGTTTCCAGGAGGCTTCACGCAGCCAGTATTTCGCCTTCACTGCAAAGGGAGAACCGTTCATCGACTCCGTGATAAGCTACGCATCCAAATATCACAACAGCGCCCTTAACAGCGCCTTCTCACTCTTCGGTGAAATGGAGGAGCTGAAGCCTGTCCGCCCGGAATTCCCCGCGGTAACCGAAGAAAACCGGATGGAGATACTCAAGAAAGAGAAAGAGGTCGTGGGGATGTATCTAAGCGCACACCCGCTGGATATGTACCGTTTTGAGGTAGATACCTTCTCAAACTGCACCGTAAGCCATCTGGGCGAAGTGGACAATGCCATTGAGGAGGAGGCCAAACAGGTACAGGAGGGAAAGCTTAAGCTGGATAAGTCGGTGCTGGGAAAACAATATATTATCGCCGGCATAGTGACCGCCTGTGAAACCAGGACCACCCGCAACAACCGCCCCTTCTGCAAGTTCACGATAGAAGATTTCTCGGGTTCGTTTGAGTTTGCCCTGTTTGGCAAGGACTACGAGAACTATATGAAATATACTCAGCCCAACACCCCGCTGCTTATCACCTGCGTCACGGAACAGCGTTACGACAAGGGCGACCGCGGCTCCGGAGACGGGGAAAAGCGCGGCCTGGTGTACAAGCTCCTGATAAAAGATATGGTGCTGCTGGCCAACCTCAAGGACACCCGTGTGAAAGAGTTCCACGTGAGTATTCCGGTAGAGATACTCACCGAAGACTTCCAGAAAGAATTCGCCAAAGTCTGCAAGAAGAACCACGGCCACGCGCGGCTCTATGTCCGCATTTTCGACGACGCAAAGAAGCGTGAAGTCGAATTCTTCTCACGCAAATTCCTTGTCAGCCCTGAGCAGCCCCTGCTGGACTTCCTGGCGGAACACGGGCTGGAATATCATATTTAGAATCAACCCATTAGAATTACTATGAAACCTGCCAATTCTTCCATTATTATCCGCCCTATCCTGAGGCTTGCTATTGTATCTGTTCTGCTTCTTGGCCTGAGCGCCTGCGATCCCGACATTTACGACGACAACGACAATTCCAAGCTGTTTGGCACAGAATGGGTCAGCGAGCACGGGACCTTTGCCATGACATTTGAAGAGCCCGACTGGGCAGGCTTCTATATGGACGGTGACCTGTTGGGTTCTGGACTGTACGAATATAACGCCAAAGAGGGCGTAATCACCTTTGACGTTTTCAATGTCATAGACGACAGCCATGAGATATTCGAAGGCCGGTGGGTAAAAATAGTCATTACCGACGCAGAAGTCTCCAAAAAAGAGATGACAATTTATTTCCACGAACTGGCCGACGACGAAGAGTACTACATCGAGCTTTTCAAGAAATAGTAGCGGCTTACAGATTAAACTGTCCATTACTCATCTACCTACCGATACTTGTTTCCTCCTCAAGCATCCCGAGGTAGGAGTAGTAGCGATCCGGGCTGATCTGGCCGGAATCCACCGCGGCGATTTGCCGCGGAAAGCTTCACCTCATTGACGAATACAAACACAGCAGTTTCTCTAGGGAATCTGTAGACCAAGTTGTTTCTATTATGGGCCTGCTACTTTGTTTTATATAATATGGTATTATAAATAACGGAAGTACTGATGAGGTTCAGTGATGGTTTGTGTAATCAGTTGAATCTTTGTACTTTTGTGAGAACCCCATTATATATCAAACAACTTCTAAGTCACGCATTATGATGAAAAGACTTTTTATTCTCGTCGTGTTAGTTTGCTTGGGTACAACCGTATATAGCCAGGATGTGATTACTCTTAAAGATGGCTCAACCATCCAAGCCAAGGTTCTGAAGATAGATGAAACACAAATGTTAATACCCAATGTGACGTACCGCTTGTGGGAAGAGAGTGATGGTCCAGAACGCACGATACCATTTAAATTGGTCACATCTATTAAGTACGAAAGTGGTCGTACGGATCTGTATCCTTCCGCTGTTTTTGTGGACGGGGATGATTTGCACGATGCCGCAACGAATAATCAAATTCCGGATGATTTATTAAAGCTTATTCTCACCCCCGAAGAGTATATTTCTTTCAGTAAGGCAAGCACAGAATATAATGACGCTAGGAAGAGTAGGGCGATAGGTAAATGGCATATTATCCCAGGCGCTATTATGTTGGGACTAGGTTCATTATTATCCGTTAGTAGTGCCAATAGTAGTAATTATAATAACAGCAAAGCACAAAAGGGAGACATTTTTGGCGGTCTCGCCATTGCTGCTGGAGGTTCAGCCCTTTTAACCATCGGTATCATTAGGGTAGCGGGCAAAGGAAAAAAGATGGATCAAGCTGAAGCGCAGATGAATACAATTGCTGACCAATACAATGAAAGGAACGATATTAAGGCCTCGTCATATTCTCCGACTATTAATCTAGGGGCCACTAT
>CAMKTW010000062.1 GCA_946415795.1 uncultured Bacteroidales bacterium | reverse complement strand
AGTATTGGTCCTGGACGTAGTTGAAGCATTTATGGACAGTGTTAAGGAGTCTCTTGCAAAGGGAAACAACGTTTATCTCCGCGGTTTCGGCAGTTTCGTAGTTAAGCAGCGTGCAGAAAAGGCTGCCCGCAACATCTCCAAGAATGTTACCATCACCATACCGGCGCACAAGATTCCCTCTTTCAAGCCGGCCAAGACTTTTGTTGATCAGGTAAAGAAGCTGAAATAATTACTTTAAAATTTAATAGCTATGCCTAGCGGTAAAAAGAGAAAGAGACATAAAATGTCTACGCACAAACGTAAAAAACGTTTGCGCAAGAACAGACATAAAAAGAAATAATCTTTTTAATGTGTATTATAAGGCTGGCCAAAGGTCAGCCTTTTTACGATGGACAAAGATCTGATAATTAATGTCTCCAAAGGCTCTGCCCAGCTTGCGCTCACGCAGGGCGGGAGACTCATAGAGTACGATCGCGAAAGCGAGGCCAAGGCCAATTATTGCGTTGGCGACGTGTATCTGGGCAAGGTGAAGAAACTGCTTCCCTCGCTCAATGCAGCCTTTGTGGATATCGGCGACGATAAGGAGGCCTTTATCCACTACCTTGACCTTGGCATCAACTTCCGCTCGTTTGATTTTTTTGTAAAACAGATCAATATTTCCAAAAACTATACGGCCTTTTTTGAAAAGGTCGCGATAGCAGATCCTCTGGAAAAGGAGGGGCACATACAGGACCATCTGCACGTAGGCCAGCCGGTTATGGTGCAGATTGTCAAGGAGCCCATCTCGACAAAGGGCTCGCGGCTGACGGCGGAGATATCCATTGCCGGACGCAACATCGTCCTGCTGCCGTTCTCCGATAAGGTCAGCATATCCCAGAAGATATCTTCAAAAGAGGAGAAGGCGCGGCTCAGCCGCCTGATTTACAGCATTCTCCCCAAGAACTACGGGGCCATCATACGCACCGCGGCAGAGGGGAAGCGGGCTGCTATCCTGGACGCGGAGGTCAAGGGCCTCATCACCAAGTGGGAGAGTTCCTGGAAGAAGGTGGCCAGGAGTAAGGATATACAGTTGCTGTTCCGCGAGACCAGCCGTGTCAATACCCTTATCCGTGACCTGCTCAACGACGATTTCTCTCACATCTATGTCAACGACAAGGCCACCTTCGACGAAGTCTGCGCCTACGTTGCCACGATATCCCCGGGTCAGGAGCAGATCGTCCACCATTACACCGCCCAGCAGAATATCTTTGACCACTTTGACATAACACGTCAGATCAAGGGTTCTTTCGGAAGGGTGGTATCACTCAAGCGCGGCGCCTATCTGGTGATTGACCATACCGAGGCGATGCACGTGATTGACGTCAACAGCGGCATCCGCATCAAAGCCGACGCCCAGGAAGACAATGCGCTCGAGGTGAATATGATTGCGGCAGAAGAGATTGCCCGCCAGTTGCGCTTGCGTGATATGGGCGGCATCGTGATTGTCGATTTTATCGATATGGACGATGTGGAGCACCGCAATCAGCTTTATAAGTATATGATGCAGCAGATGGAGGGCGACCGTGCCCGCCATACTGTGCTTCCCTTGACCAAGTTCGGCCTTATGCAGATAACCCGCCAGCGGGTCCGCCCCGCCACCGAGGTAGAGACGCAGGAGGTATGCCCCGCCTGCAAGGGGACGGGTAAGATTGGCCCCACCACTCTGATTGACGATGCTCTGGAACGCCATCTGGCGGAGATTCTGGAGAAGGAGCCTATGCGCAGCGTCCGGCTGGTGGTAAACCCGGTGGTGTACGCCTATCTTACCTCCGGCGGCCTCAGAAGTATCCGCCGCGGATGGAACCGCAAATATAAATGCAAGGTGAAAGCTGTCAAGGACGGCAGCTTTGCAATCAATCAGTCAGAATGGTACGACCCTGTTACCAACGAGCAGCTCTGCTCATTTTTTGACTGATCTGTCCTGTACATAGATTCCCGATGCTGCCCTGATGCGTGTGGTGCAGCCCTTCCACCGTCTTTGCGCCGGTGTAAGAGAATTTCCCCTCCTTCACGGCGATGCCGACTTCGCGGTATGCGTCCCTGAACGGTGTCCCTTCAAGCACCTTCTTGTTAACCTCTTCCACGGTGAACATATCATCGTACATATTGCTGCCGCTCACGATTGTCTCCTTGACAGAGATGTTGTCGAGCATATAGCTGCACATCGCCAGACACTCCCGGGCGGTGTCTATCGCGGGGAAAAGAATCTCCTTGAGCAGCTGGAAGTCGCGATGGTAGCCGTGGGGCAGATTTGCGGAGAGCTGGGCAATCGAGGTCTCTGCAGAGGCGATGATGTTGGTCTTTCCGCGCATTATCTCCCATACGTCGGGGTTCTTTTTGTGTGGCATTATGCTGCTGCCGGTGGTAAGGCTGTCAGGGAAGGAGATGAAACGGTAGTTGCTGCTCATATACAGGCAGCAGTCTGCTGCGAATTTGTTTAATGTGGATGCCAGGCATCCAAGGGCCGCTGCAAATGCACGTTCGCTCTTGCCACGGCTCATCTGTGCGGCTATGCTGTTGTAATTCAGGTCTTCGAAGCCAAGTGTGCGGGTGGTCAGGGTGCGGTCCAGCGGGAAAGAGCTCCCATAACCGGCAGCGCTTCCGAGCGGGTTCTGGTTCACAACCTTGTAGGCGGCCCCAAGCATATACATATCGTCGCACAGGCTCTCAGCATAGGCTCCGAACCACATCCCGAACGAAGAAGGCATCGCAATCTGACCGTGGGTGTAACCGGGCAGTATGACGTCCTTATGTTTCTCGGACAGGCTCTGGAACTGGTTGAAAAGCTTCAATACCGCTTCCCGGATGGCTTCCAGCTCAGCTCGCATATAGAGTTTGAGGTCGACCAGTACCTGGTCGTTGCGGCTGCGTCCGGAGTGTATTTTCTTGCCAAGATCGCCGAGTGCGCGTGTCAGGCAGATTTCTACCTGGGAATGGATGTCTTCTGCGATATCCTCAAGAACGAATTCGCCCCGCCCGATCTGGCCCAGGATGTTGTCCAGCTCCCGCTGGAGGAGTTGCTCTTCGTCCTTTGGAAGAAGACCGACATTCGCGAGCATTGCAATGTGCGCCTTGCTGCCCAGAACATCATATTTTGCCAGTCTCATATCCATCTCGCGGTCGCGGCCTACAGTGAAATCTTCCACTGCCTGTGCTGCCTCAACGCCCTTGTTCCAAAGTGTCTGCATGGTTAGAGTGCTATGTTTTCTATAAAGGTAATGTATTTGTCGATTCCGTCTGCGATTTCGCTCTTGAAGATATATTCGTCGGCTTTGTGGGAGCGGATGGAGTCGCCGGGTCCGATCTTGATGGCATCTATCGGCATACTTATCCAGTCGGAGCACGTGGGGGAGGTAATCATCTCCATCCCGATCTTTTGCGCCGTCTTGTACAGCGGCGAGCCGGCGGGAGTGGCGCTGGAGCGGTTGGCAAAGTTGCGGGCAGTGAGCCTGCTGCTGACCTCTTTCTGCAGCATATCCACAATCTCGTGGTTTTCATAGCACTCGTTGGGCCGGATGTCCACCACGAATGTGCAGCTGTCGGGAATCACGTTGTGCGCATTGCCGGCGTTGATTTGCGTCACCACCAGCTTGACCTCGCCCAGGACAGGGGAGATGCGCTCAAACTTGAAGGCCCTGAGCCTTTCTATGTCATCAACCGCCTTGTAGAGCGCGTTTTCTCCCTCGGTTGCCCGTGCGGCATGGGCACTCTTGCCGCTTGCCACACAGTCAAGCACCAGCAGGCCGCTCTCTGCGATGGTTGCCCTCATACGGGTCGGTTCGCCGATTATGGCCATATCGGCGTTCGTCCTGATGAAGTCGCGCAGCGAACGGGTGCCGCCTTCTCCGGAGCGCTCTTCTTCGCAGCTGAGCAGCAGCAGCAGATTTACAGGACAGCTGCCTTTCTCCTTGAAATAGAGGACTGTGGCAATCCTGCTCACCACGCTGCCGCCGTCGTCGTTGCTGCCCAGTCCCAGCACCTTTTCCTCATCCATAGGAGGATTGACAGGGTCAAAGGTGTATGATTCTGCCGCCGGTACCGTATCTATGTGTGCGCACATCATCAAAGTGGGTGCCGCAGGGTCAAAGACCTGTTTAGCCCAGATGTTGTTGCCTATGCGACTGGCTTCGACGCCGTGGCCTGCGAGCCAGTCTACAATGTAATCCGCACGTTCCGCCTCCTCATAAGAGTATGAACGTATGGGGATGATTGTCTTAAGCAACTCTATGGCCAGGTTATGATAATACTCCATATTTAAACTATGGTGGTTCCGATATCCTCTGTGAGATGATTTGAATTCTTGATGATAACCTTGCCGACGCCGGCGCCTATGGCATCGAAGGCATTTTTGAGTTTGGGCAGCATCCCGGCATTGACTTTTCCTTCGCTTTTGAGCTCTTCGAAAAGTGGCTTGTCAATCTGCGGAATCACGGAGTTGTCGTCGTCCTTGTCGTAGAGCACACCGTTCTTCTCAAAGCACATCACCAGTTCAGTATCGTAGAGGCTGCTCATAGCCACTGCTACGCTGGAAGCCACGGTGTCGGCATTGGTATTCAGAAGGGTGCCCTGTCCGTCGTGGTTGATCGCGCATACCACAGGAGTGATGCCTGCCGCGAGGAAAATCTCAAAAGAGGCTGCATTCACCCTCTCGACATCGCCCACAAAGCCATAATCTATCGGGGTGGCGGGGCGCTTCCTGGATGTTATGGCGTTGCAGTCGGCTCCGGATAGTCCGGCGGCATTGCAGCCGTATTTCTGGAGCGTGGCGACTATATTCTTGTTGATTAAACCCGCGTACACGGCTGTTACGACATCCAGCGTGGCGGCGTCGGTAACGCGACGCCCTTCAATCATCACCGGCTCGATGCCCATAGACTTGAGCATACGGCTGGCAATCGCACCACCGCCGTGAACAAGAATCTTTGCCCCGGCAATTGTGGCGAACTTCTTCAGGAAGGCTTCCAGCGCCTCCGGATGGTCAATGACGTTGCCGCCTATCTTTATGACTTTGAGGTGTTCCATCTAGAGCGAGAGAAGGATTTCTTTCAGTACCGTCTGAGCGGAAACCACGCGGTTGGCGGCCTCCGGGATTACCAGTGACTGCGGCGACTCGATCACATCGTCGCTGACTATCATATTGCGGCGCACCGGCAGGCAGTGCATAAAAAATGCGTTGTTTGTCAGCGCCATCTTCTCTTTAGTGACGGTCCAGCTGCGGTCGGTGTTCATTACCTTTCCATAATTTGCGTCGGCGCAGACCGCCCAGTTCTTTGCATATACGAAATCGGCACCTTCAAGAGCCTTGTTCTGGTCGTATTCCACCCTTGCGTTGCCGACAAACTGCGGTTCAAGTTCGTAACCTTCCGGCTGGGCAATCACAAAATCGCAGTCGTAGGCGTTCATCCACTCGGCAAACGAATTGGGCACCGCCTGCGGCAGAGCCTTTGGGTGGGGCGCCCAGGTCATCACGACTTTGGGCCGTCTGGATTTTTTGTACTCTTCAATGGTAATAAGGTCGGCAAACGACTGGAGAGGATGGCGTGTGGCCGCCTCCATACTGAACACCGGACGTCCGGAGTATTGTATGAACTGGTTAAGGATGACCTCGTCGTAGTCGTAGCGCTTGTTCTCGAAGCGGGCGAAACTGCGTACCCCAATCACGTCGCAATAGCTCCCCATCACCGGTATGGCCTCCAGGATATGCTCACTCTTGTCACCGTCCATAATCACCCCGCGCTCGGTCTCGAGTTTCCAGGCCCCCTGGTTGATGTCGAGTACAATTACGTTCATACCGAGATTGAGACCCGCCTTCTGAGTGCTCAGGCGGGTACGCAGGCTGGAGTTGAAAAACACCATCAGCAGCGTTTTGTTCTTGCCCAGGGCCTGGTCTGCAAATGGATTCTCCTTTACGAATCTGGCTTTTGAAAGCGCTTCGGAGAGCGGTCCTATATCGTTTACGTTAGTGAAGTTTCTCATATTCCGCTAAGCAGTTAATTCGTTGAATCTTTCAATGAAAAGGTCAATCTCTTCTTTACTGATGCAGAGCGGGGGGAGGAGACGTATCACGTTGGCCCCCGCGCCGCCGGTAAAGACGTGTTTTTCGAAGAGCAGCCTGTCGCGCAGCCCCTCAAAACCCTCCTTGACCTCGATGCCTGCCATAAGTCCGCGTCCGCGCAGCTGTTTCACCGCAGGATTGCCGGACAACTGTTTCATAAGGTATTCTCCCTGCTTAGCCGCATTGTCAACCAGATTCTCTTTGTTGATGATATCCAGCACGGCGATGGCAGCTGCGCAGGCGAGGTGGTTGCCTCCGAACGTGGTGCCGAGCATACCGTAAGTGGCCTCAATTGCAGGATTTATGATGATTGCCCCGATGGGGAAGCCGTTGCCCATCCCTTTTGCCATCGAAACGATGTCGGCTTTGATGCCATAGTGCTGGTGGGCGTAAAAACGGCCGGTGCGTCCGTAGCCGCTCTGGACCTCATCCATAATAAGCAGGGTGCCGGTGGCATCGCAGGCTGCACGGGCCGCTTTCAGGAACTCTGCCCCGGGTTCCCAGATACCGGCGACACCCTGAATGCCTTCTACGATGAAAGCGGCGAACTCTTTGGTGGAGAGTTTGCTTTCAAGCGCGGCGACATCGTTGAGGGGGATAAACTCCACATTGCCGGTCTTGTTGAAGGGAGACTGGATTTTGGGGTTGTCGGTGACAGCGACGGCACCGCTGGTGCGGCCGTGGAAGGCTTTGGTGCAGGCGAGAACCTTGCTGCGGCCGGTAGCGAACGAGGCGAGTTTCATTGCATTCTCGTTTGCCTCGGCACCGCTGTTGCACAGGAACAGGTTATAATCGGGATAACCGCAGGTGGCGCCGAGTTTTGCGGCGAGAGTTGTCTGCAGTGAATTCTCAACCGCATTTGAATAGAATCCCAGTTTGCCGGCCTGCTCTGTCAGAGCAGCGAGATAGTCGGGGTGGCAGTGTCCCACTGATATCACTGCGTGACCGCCGTAGAAGTCGAGGTACTCATTGCCCTGTTTGTCCCAAACCCGGCATCCCCGTCCCTTTACGGGTTCAATCGGCCACAGTTTATATGTCTTGAAAAGTTCCATTTGTATCTCTTTAAAAAGCGTTCCCCTTGAGTCTGAGGCCGGTTGTGCGCTCCAGGCCGAACATCAGGTTCATATTCTCCACAGCCTGGCCGCTGGCCCCTTTAAGCAGATTGTCAATGATGGAGGTGATGTGAATGTAGCCGTTGTGGCTTTCTATGTGCAGCAGGCACTTGTTGGTGTTCACAACTTCCTTCATACTGATTGGCTGTTCACTTGTGAAGACGAACGGTGATTCTTTGTAATACTCTTTGTAAATGTTTGTTACCTCCTCGGCAGTGGCGCTGCAGCGGGTGTATATGCTCGCGAAAATGCCGCGGGGGAAGTCTCCGCGCATCGGTACGAAGTTCACCTTCTGGCGTTCTCCGCTGAGGGAGGCAAGGGTGTTGCCAATCTCCTCGAGATGCTGATGCGAGAAGGGTTTATATACAGATATGTTGTCGTTGCGATAAGGGAAATGGCTGGTCTCGGAGAGTTTGCGCCCTGCTCCCGTTGCGCCGGTGATGGCTGTGACGTGGATCTCGTCGCATAGCATCTTCATCGCCGCCATAGGCGCCAGACCCAATTGTATGCAGGTGGCAAAGCAGCCGGGGTTGGCGACATAGTCACAACCCTCTATCTCGTCGGCGAAAACATCGGTCAGTCCATAGACAAAGTGTTTCCCGTCGTAGTCAGGGGTGTTGCGGAAATCCTGACCCAGATCCACAATCTTGCATCCCCTGGGGATGTCGTGGGTGTCCAGGAATTCGCGGGAGAGGCCGTGGCCAAGACAAAGGAAAACCACATCGGGTTCGCCCAGCGTGTCGGTAAACAGCAAATCTGTTTCGCCAAGCAGGTCGCGATGGAAATCGGTTATGCTGCGTCCGGCGCTGGTAGTGCTCATTACCGAGGTAATCTCCACCTCAGGATGATTTACAAGTATCCTGAGAAGTTCGCCGGCGGTATAGCCGGTGCCGCCTGCTATCGCAACTTTTATCATATAAGTTCGTCTTTATGATTTCCGTAATAAACTCTCAGAGGGGTAGAGGTGACCTTTATGAAGCCTTTGGCATCTTCTGCGGTCCAGCCTTTCTGGCTCTCGCCGTACTCGCCCAGTTTGGACTTGAGCAGGTCGTTCTCAGAATCCACGCCGATGGTTTCAAAGCCGTAAGGGTGCAGGTTGAGGGTCACGGTGCCGCTCACGTTGCGCTGGCTGCTGGAGAGCATCGCCTCAATGTCGCGCATAACCGGCTCGAGGTACTGGCTCTCGTGGAGGAACATTCCGTACCAGTTTGCAACCTGGTCTTTCCAGTATTGCTGCCACTTTGAGAGGGTGAATTTCTCAAGGAATTTGTGTGCACCTATTATAAGCATAGGGGCTGCAGCTTCAAATCCGACGCGCCCCTTGATGCCGACGATCGTATCGCCGACGTGCATATCGCGGCCGATTCCATACGCACAACCGATCTTCTCAATGGCCTGGATAGCCTCAATCTTGTCGTCGTATTTCAC
>CAMKTW010000061.1 GCA_946415795.1 uncultured Bacteroidales bacterium | reverse complement strand
GTCTATACCGACAGAGGTGGGTTCTGGGGAACAATGGAAGAGCTCAACGGCGACTACAACATCGTTTCCACCTCGAATTTCCGCCCGATGGACAACCGCTATCTGGGAGCTTCGCTGCAGGCAGTATTCTTTGGCACGTTTTCCAACGAGTTCACCTACAGCAAGCGTGACGGCTACTACGGCAAAAAGTCCACGACTACACCTGTATATTACGAGTTTGCCGGCTTTGATGCCTCATACAAGGGTTCGCTGTTGCTGCATACCGGAAGCAGTCTCCACCGCGTCGCAGCAAACTTCACCTATTCCAAACTGGGTAATGAGGAGAATAAATTCAGGTATAACACCCCCTCCGGCGGCAACACGGTCGTAGAATACACCAGCCAAAACCATATTCTGGACCGCAAGGATATCGATGCCAGCCTCGACTACCGCTGGTATATGGGCATACGCGGCCCGAGACCGTCTTTTACGCTGGGCGCCAAGGCCTCTTACTTCTCACGCAAGCAGAAAACCACAATCTACCCCTTCTACAGGGATCATTCTTACAGCCACATCCGCGCAGACATATTTGCCGAGAAGGTATTCACCTCCGGCCCTATGTCTTACATAGCCGGGCTCTCTGCCGCATTCCAGACCGGAGGTGGCGTAAAAAAGGCCGACGGCTCCTTTGCGCCAGGCAGTTCTACCCGCCTGCGCAGTTTCGACGATTATCTTGACCGGCAGTACGAATATGAGACAGATCCGCGTATAGGTGGAGGGCTGTCTTTCACAGTGGCCAGAAACTTTTCTGACAAGATGGAATTCTATATCAAACTGTCAGAAAAGCTGACATCACTTTTATATACGCCACAGTTCCTTTCGGGCCGCACCCGCAACATTGCCCAGATTTCCATCGGCTGCAACTTTTAATATATTACATTGATTATGAAGAGAATCTGCCTGTTCCTTGCGGCACTGTTCTGCTCGTTCTGTCTATTATCCCTACCCATCGCCCCTGACCCGGAGTTCAAGGTCGGCAAGCTGGACAACGGATTGACTTACTATCTGTGCCACAACGAAATACCCGCAGGAACAGCAGAGTTCTACATCGCTCACAACGTGGGCGCCCTGCAGGAAGAGGACAACCAGAACGGACTGGCTCACTTTCTGGAGCATATGGCCTTCAACGGCACCAGGCACTATCCCGACAAGCGCCTTCTGGAGTTTCTTGCCGACGAAGGGGTCCGTTTTGGCTATAATGTGAATGCCTATACATCCAAGACTGAGACGGTCTACAACCTGAGCAACGTCCCTCTGGTGCGCGACAGCTTTGTGGACAGCGTGCTGATGGTGCTGCGCGACTGGTCGTGCGACATCAGCTGCGAGCAGAAGGCGCTGGACGACGAGCGCGGCGTGATAAGCGAAGAGTGGCGTCTTGGCGACAACAGCCGTACCCGTATGGCCAATCAGCAGACCAACCTGATATACCGGGGTTCCAAGCAGACAGAGCGTAACGTGATAGGCACCCTGGAGGTGATAAACGGCTTCAAGCGCCAGGAGATCCTGGACTTCTACCACAAATGGTATCGTCCCGACCTGCAGGCAATCATAGTAGTGGGAGACTTTGATACGGATGAGATGGAGCATCGCATCCGCCGCCTTTTCTGCGATATCCCCGCCACCGGCAATCCCGAGCCTAAAGGGGTTTATATTCCACCGGCAATCGAGGAGCCGATATTTGAGGATATGACCGACCCGGAAATCCGCTATCAGGCCTTCAAGGCCATTTACAGGCAGGACAATCCATACAAACTGCATAGCGACGAAAGCTATTTCAAAGATGAGCTTTGCAGGATGATAGTCTCTTCGGTTATGGCCGACCGACTCAAGGAACGCAGCAAAGCCAAAGCCTCTCCAGCCCAGAACGCCACTCTGGTGACAAACACCTACAGGCCCGATATGTATGTCTCCTTGATCACCGTCGTGCCAAAGAAGAAAGAGAATCTGGCCGAGTGCTTCCGTTTTACCGAGCGGGAAGTGCAGCGCCTTATAAAGTACGGCATCAGCCGGGACGAATTTGAGATTGCCAAACTGAACATAAGCGACCATCTGCATCTGAACTCTCCGCTGGAGAGGGGAGAAATCAAGAACGGCGAACTGGTGAATATGGCCCTCAGCAACTTTCTGCAGGGGACTCCGCTGATAAATCCAGCCACTTACAGGGATCTGCGCCGCGGCATTTTGAGCGGCATCACCGCCGCTGACATCGCCCCCTACCCCGAAATGATGTTTGGCTCCAGCGGCAAGATATATTCCAACAGTTACAATTCCAGGGATGACGCCGGCATAGCTCCGCCCGAAGAGCAGATGCGGCAGATTGTGGCCGATGTGGCAGCAGAAGATATCCAGCCGGCTTTCCTGGAGTATCCCGAGATAGATCTGGCTGTCAAAAGCGCTGCCGGCAGGATAGTTTCCAAGAAGAGGCTCCGCGGCACCGATATGGAAGTCTGGAAGCTTTCCAACGGCGCTGCTGTCTACTATAAGGAATCGGCCCCGGTGAAAAGGAGCGACCACCTTTTTATGACCTGCATCTTTGACACCGGCTACAGGGTGTTTGACCCCGACAGCGTGACCGCCGCCCGGTTTGCGCTCTCCTATGCCAAGCGCAACGCAGGTTTCCGTGGCATCATCAAACCCGATATGAAGAATTATCCCGAGCTTTCCGATGTCAAGCTGATGTTGCTCGGAGCCGGCCGGGATGCGCGCATCGAGGTGGCCTGCGACCGCGATAAGGCAGAAGCGGCCTTCAAGGCAGCCAGCCTGCAAATCTCAGAGCCCTTTTTCGGAGAGGAGCGGCTGCTGGACAATTATAAAGCGATGACCCTGAAATCCCTGGGCAACAAGAAGAATCCGCCCAGACTGTTCGAGGAACGCTGCCGCAGGGAAGTCTATGGCAACCATCCCTGGCTGCAGGAGATTGACTCCGCCAGTGTGGAGGCCACCAGCCTGCCCGACGTGGCAGACGCATACAAGCGCTATTACGGAGATATCTCCACTATGAAGGTGGTCATCTGCAGCGACCTTCCGAGGGAGCAGATCGAGCGTCTGACCGAGAACTACATAGCCTCGCTCAGCGGTGAATATCCTTACAAGAAAGGGAAATATCTGCCTGCCGTGCCGGTGGCCAAGGGTAAGATGGAAATCACCGATACATCCGAGCCCGTCTCCGCCCCGCTGGCCAAGATAGGCTGGAGCCGCCACTTCAAGGGTGGCCGCAGCATAAAAGAGCGCGCCACGATAGATATCCTGGACTATATAATGTCGGCCCGCTACCTGGACCTTATCCGGGAGGAGCACGGCGCCGCCTACAGCGTGCAGTTCTCCACTGCCGTGACAGAAGAGAAAGCGGTCCCTTCCCACTCCTACGTGAGTTTGCAGACGCGCCCTGAGATGAAGGATATTGTCCTGACCGATATAAGCGAAGAACTGGAGCGTATGTGCGAGGATGGTCCCACGAACCAGGAGATGGAGCACGCCGTGAAGTATCTGGTCAAGCATCACAATGAGGTTCAGGACCGCATCTTGCGCTCTGTTGGTTCGCAGCAGGCCCAGATGCTGGACTATGTCCGTGATGGCATCCCTTATGGCTACGACTACGGGAAGGTTGTGCGTGGCATAAAGCCGCGGCAGGTGCGCGATATGGCCCGCCGGATAGCCGCAGGAGACCTTATCCTGGAGATTTATACAGAAGAATAGAAGAGCGGGCCTAATCACTCTCATCCATATCGCAGCCAGTATAGTGGAGAATAACTAACAGTTTTGAAGTTTAATTGATATTTTGAATATGAAGAAGACAATTATCACCCTTTTTGCGGCCCTTATGGCTGCAACTACCCTTTTTGCTCAGACGCCCGATGAAATCATTGCCAGAATGGACCAGGAAGTAGCCCGTTTTGAGAAGGAAGGTGTCAATATGGTTATGGATATCAAGATACCCTTTCTGGGCACCTATTCAACCGAAATGCACATTCTGGGTAATATGTATAAAGCCATCCTCCTGGTAAAGGACAATACGTCCATCACCTGGTCGGACGGTACCACAACCTGGGATTATGATGAATCTGAAAACCAGCTCACCATATCGCCCGCCAAACAGTCGGGAAATACGGAAGCCAAAAGCAATATGAAGATGCTGGACGGTGTTACGGAAGGTTATGATGTCAAATTGAAGAAGGAGACAGACCAGGCTTGGGAATTCGTTTGTTCCAAGTCAAAGACCAACACCAAGAAGGACGATCCCAAGAAGATGAATCTTATAGTCTCTAAGACCACATACCTTCCCATCAGCGTCTCTGTGAGCGAAAAAGGTGTAAAGATTACAATGCGCGACTTCTCTGTCGGCGTAACTGAAGAATCAATCCGCTTCAATCCTTCCGAGTATCAGAACGCCAAGATAGTAGATAAGAGAGAGGCTGGTGACGCCAGTCTCCAATAAGAAGAAAGGGCTGTTTTCTCAACGATAGCCTGCCGGGGTGTTAATCGGTTTTTCTTGAACACACCTACCTGGCGGCGATACACTCGATCTCTACGAGGGCTCCTTTGGGGAGGGTCTTGACGGCGACGGCGCTGCGTGCCGGGAACGGGGCTGAGAAAAACTGTGCGTAAACCTCGTTCATTGCCGCAAAGTCGCCCATATCGGCAAGGAATACCGTCGTCTTGACGACATTCTCCAGGCCAAGACCGGCTGCGTCCAGGATAGATTTGGCATTGGTGAGGCTTTGACGGGTCTGTTCTGCCACGTCCCCCTGGGGAAACGCACCTGTAGAGGGGTCTATGGGGAGTTGTCCGGAGACGAAAACCAGGCCAGCGCCACTGTCGACAGCCTGACTGTAGGGTCCTATGGCAGCGGGTGCCGTTTCTGTATGTACTGCATTCATATCAATTAGTTTAAAATGTGCATCAGAAGTGCTTCGCAACCAACCATAAGGTCGCGGTATGTAACCTCAAAGTCACCGGTGTACCAAGGGTCTGCCACATCGCGCGAAATCCCTGCGAAAGGCATCAGAAGATGTATCTTTCCCTCCGGATCAGCGGGAATCGTGCGGCGGATGAGCCTCATATTATAGGAATCCATACAGATGATATAGTCGAAACGACCGTAGTCGGACGCCTCTATCTTGCGGGATCGCTTTGCCGCATCAAACCACACGCCGTGCCGGCCCAGGCAACTCTTTGCAGGAGGATATATGGGATTGCCCATCTCCTCCGCACTCACCGCCGCCGACTCTGTATAGAACTCTTTCTCCAGCCCCCTGTCTTTCACCATCGCCCTGAAAATGAACTCCGCCATCGGGCTGCGGCAGATATTACCGTGACAAACAAACAATACTCTGGTCATAACGGTGGCAAAGATACAACTTCTACCAGACTTCCTGATAAATGTCGGGAATGGTTTCGGAGCCCGATTCGCTCAAGATTCCACCGAAACCGATGCCTGAGTTTCCGCCGTTGGTGCGCAGAAGAGTATCGCAAACTGCAATGTCCCAGTCACGGCGCATTGCCCAGGCGGCATCGGACTCTGCATCACCCAGTTTGCCGGTCCCGACCACTGTCCCGCTTTCAAGAGAGATGTAGGTCCATACGTCCGGCACGGAGATAAACTCCACCTCTGAGCCGGTGATTTCCGGCTCCTGCTTTTCGCCTTCTATACAAGAGACGAGGGGCATCAACAATGCTGCTGATATGAGTATTTTCCGGATAATTCTCATTTTGCTGCCGAATATTCAAGTTTTATGCGACGTCCTTCTTTTTTCAGGACCACCCTCGTTTTTTTGCCGGAGGCGGTCTTCAAATAGACCGGTTTATCCTGGACGACCCTCACCTGTGCACACGATACGCTGAAGCGGGGAACAAGCCCTATGGAAAACACATTTTCGCCATCCACCAGCGTTGCGGGGAGCGGTCCCCTGTATTTGTATTCCACCGGCTCAGGGCCGCGATAATCTATTACAGAGAGTGCCTTGAGTTCTCCGGTCCCCTTTTTCTTCCCTTTTGCGGAGCGGATAATTTTCAGGAAGTAACGGCAATAATCGGGATCGGAATGGGGGATATGGTCGGTAAGGTCAAGGGCAAACTCAAGGGGATCCTTGTCATAAGTGCCTCGCATATAGTGGTCACCGCCCTTGTAGCTCATTCCCGTCTGCAGGTAGTAGTTATCCGGAACGCCGGAAGAGACCTTGTCTGTGGCGCCGATACTGTATGCCAGATCGTTCCGGGATGTGTACTCTATGGTAAGCCGGTAGAGTATCCGGGGCTCCTGATATCTGACTTCAGCAGTTGTGGCCCTTTCGCTCAAGATACTCTCGAAGACGGTAATATCACGGAAGAAATCGTACGGATAATAGAATCTCCCCCTGTCGTGTACCCACTCACCCCAACTGTTTATAACTATGAAGGCCCCTTCGTGCTTTACGCCAAAAGCATCGGTAAAGCAAACCAGGTCATCATAACCCACAATGGTCATCGCGTGGGAACCCGTGTTTGGCAAACTGGTAACAAGGGACTTGTAGCCCGTTCCGGAAGGCCCGTCGTAATCGTTTATCATATTCCAGCCATAACAGTTGCCAGAGAAAGAGAGTATGCCACCCGGCTTACCGTCGCTACCGGCAAGATACGCCTTGTATTCATCCACATCCCGATCTATGACAACTATGCGGTCCACCCTGTATCGCAGAGCGTTATGGTATTTTTCAAAGCCGCTTGGCCAGGTAAAGGCAGTGGTAGTAGGGGTATAGAAATCATCTTCTGTCATAACCCCGGACCTCATAGCCACAAACAGCCCGTCATCCGCAAAGCCTCCCTGGTCTCTACCGTCATTCACCAGGTTCCATATGAACCGGTAACTGAACCTGTTTGCCGGGATTGAGGCATCCCTGTCCAGATAGCGGTTCATCTCGTATGTAAACACATAGCCGATGCTGGAAGCCTGCGCACACGAGCCGCCGTACTGGTCAATTACCGGAGGGAAATACTTGTTTACAGAATTGTCCACATACAGCGGAAGCTCCTGCCCGTTCAAAACGACAGACAGGAGCATACACACTGATATGAGGACTTTTCTCAACGGGTTATTCTGTTATACGTCTTGAGGGCCTCGTTGCGGACTCTCACCGGAAGAGCCTCGTTACAACTCATATCATACGCCACCTTGGCGATTTCTGCAGAATTCCAGGCAAGCCTATGCCAGCCGAGAGCCTCCAGCAGCAGAACCTGCACATCTTCGTTACCACAAGTGCGAAGGTAATCCAGCAGACCGGGCACATTGGCGTAGCACAGGTTAGAGCGGATCTGGCGGATGTTGTTGCGGCGTTCCTTTGCTTCGGTTGACGGATCCGTTACTGATGCCTCATCATCAAGGAAACGCGTTGCAGCCCTCTCCAGCCCGGCTCTGAGCTTGGCGCTCTCTTCATCAGGGTTAACCATCCTGACTCCCTTAAGTTGCCTGTCAAACTCTGCGTACAGGGCATCCTTGGGGAAAGAGAGCAATGCATATACGGTATTGAAAGCCACCCGGGAGGTAGGGTTATTGGTGAGGTAAACCTTCACGATATCAGGAACAAGGCGGACGTCGCCTGTTTTTCCGACCATTTTAACCGCGACGCGGCGGATAAATTCGTCCGCATCGTCCAGGGCAAGGGGCAGAGCCTTGATGAAATTGTCATCTTTGGCCTTGGAGAGGCAATACAAGGCCTCCTGGCGCACCACGACATACGGAGAAGTCTTGTAGATATCCAGGAGCCGGGAAGACGACACCTCCCCTTTCCTGTAAAGATGCTCCAGGGCAAGTGCCTGCTGGTCTGGTGTTCCCTTGCGAAGGAGCCTTTTCCAGGAAGAATCGCTGTCTTTCAGAATAAGCTCGTCCAGATTCTCGCCGGAATACGCAAAGCGGAAGGTAGGGTCGCCAATAAGGTGTGACTCGATGTATGGTGCATAACGGACCAGGTCACCGGCACAGCCACCGGCAGCCACGATACCGAAGAAGCGGTCGTGCCACTTATCCTGCAGGGAATTGACGCTGTTTGCCTGGACAGCCACGGTGCCGCCCTCCTGGAATATATATTCGTCTGCGATGCAGTTGTTCAGCTGATAGGAACCGTTGTAGCAGGCGTCCAGGATCACGAGTTGTGCGGAAGGCTTGTAGCCGTATCCGGCAAAGTCTTCAAGATAAAGGTCAAGAGAAGCCTCTTCGATGGAATCGGCTTTGTGAAGCTCTTCGTCAAGGACATCTTTAAACCAGCTGTCGGGCACGTCAAAGGTCTCTTTGAAACCTTCAATCTCCTTCTTGTAGTCCTTGCCCTTCTGGCGGGCGCGGTACACGTGCGAGCGCAGGTTCTTAATCATATATTCCTTAGCGTCGCGGACCATATAAGGACGCTCGGCAGCGTTGAGATATTCTGTATCTGGAGCTCCGTGGTGATGCATCACCGCCACGTTGAGTTCCGGCCTCATAACCTCGTTCATAAGGTGGGGCTTCACCGGCACCACATCAGAATAATCTATGTAGCTGATATGATTGCGGCTGTCGTTAAGGGTTGGGAAATGCTCCATCCAAACCTTTTTCTCGTCCAGACGGGCAGTCTTGCTCTCGGAAATATAGCCGTGACCGCTGAAGAAGAGCATCTGGTCCATCACCGGCGGATTCAGACGGGCAGCTGCAGCCTTGAGCAGGAAAGCCTTGAGAGCGTCTATGCGAACCTTTCCGCTTGCGTCCATCGGACGGATGCGGCCGCTGAATATATCGGGAGAGAGATGCTGG
Organism: uncultured Bacteroidales bacterium; assembly: GCA_946415795.1. GTDB lineage: Bacteria > Bacteroidota > Bacteroidia > Bacteroidales > UBA932 > Equibacterium. The sequence continues at coordinate 18 of CAMKTW010000061.1, read as the reverse complement.
GCGCTGTCTGCAGTAAGC
>CAMKTW010000060.1 GCA_946415795.1 uncultured Bacteroidales bacterium | reverse complement strand
ATACCAAAGGTACTGCCTGTGTATTCGAAGGTGAAGGTTTCGGCCTTGAGGCAGGAACATCTTATGCAGCGTACTATCCTGGCAACTCAGAAGAAGTTCCTGACGTGACTGCAGTCCCCGTTGACTTCAGCGCACAGAGCCAGCCTGCAGCAGACGAGTGGAACCTCAGTGATGTTGACTTCCTCTATGCTACCGGCATCGAGCCTGCTAGCGGTGCTTGCAGTTTCTCTATGAAGCACCTCGGCGCTCTGTTGATTATGGACGTTACCGTTCAGAAGGCAGGCGTTTACAAGTCTCTCGTTCTCCGCTCCAGCGCTAACTTCCCTGTAAAGGGTACCGTTGACCTGACAGCAAACGAGGTTGCTTTGACTCCCTCTGCTACTGCCAACAAGATCACCCTCGCACTCGGTGGCGAGAACGGTATGGAAGTGGCTGCCGGCGACGTGGTGACCTTCTATATGATGGTTCCTCCCGTTGATATGAGCAACGAAACCCTGACCCTCAGACTCCTCGACGCAGCAGGCAACACTGTACTGACCAAGGACGGCCCTGGTATCAACTTCGAGGCTGGCAAGGCTGTTGAGTTTGGTGCTACTCCCATCGTTAACCTCAGCGCAAACGGTACCGCAAACACCTATATCGTAAGCGGTGCCGGTACCTACTGCTTCAATGCAACTGTTGCCGGTAACGGTACGCCTGCTCAGCCCCTCGGTATCCTGGGTGCTGTAGGGTTGGCTGCCAGCTATCCTGCCAACAATTCTGCCGCCCTTGCAGAAGGTCATTATGTACGCGTTACCCTGAACCAGAACAACTGTATCTCTGACGTATCAATTTCAAACGGCAAGATTTACTTCACTGCTTCCGGTAATGAAGGTAATGCTAAGATTCAGATGAGAGATGCCAACGATGATGGCGTATGGGTTTGGACTATCTGGTGCACAGACCAGCCTGCCGAAATCACCATCCCTACTTCTGATGGTAGCAAGAGCTACACTCTCCTTGACCGTAACATAGGTGCAACCGCTGTATCGGGTGCTAACGATGAAACCGTATATGGTCTGTACTATATGTTTGGTGATCCTATCGGTTATACAGTAGCTGAATGGGGCAATGCAAGTCGTGACGGTTATCGTATGGTAGATGAGTTGGCTTATTCTCCTTCTGTTCCTTATTGCGACCGTGGCAATGCAGGCGACTGGACCTGGTTCAATATGTGGGCAGCCACTGCAAATCCCAGACAGGTTTATGCATTCCTCTGGGGTGCTTACGGCTCTGGCGCAGGTGACACCTGGGGTGCTACTTTCACACGCCAGCCTGGTACTGCATCCTTCAAGGTTCTCTATGACCCTTGCCCTGTAGGATACAAGGTGATGGCTTACGATGTGCTCTTAGGCTACAACAGTACAACCGACTTTGACAACTTCACTGCAGATGAGACAGGTATCTTTATTGCAGGTAATAATGATACACTCTACATCCCTTACGGCGGCAATGTACATGTGGGTGGTTATACGTGGATGGCTCCCCAGACTTATTGCTATCTCTGGACTTCCGCTCACAACAACGCCAATATGGCTTGGAGCTATATGATTTACAAGAAGGATCCCGACCGCGCTGGTAGCGGCGAGGACCACTCTCACATCATCTCCCGTGGTATGCCTGTTCGTTGTATGAAGCAGTAATACTGATTGTGCAAATCCATATTAAAGTTAAGGGTGGCTGCAAAGCCACCCTTTCTTTTTTGTCTATGTGTGTTTTATTATTCTCCCAAAAGCTTCTCTTTGACGATATTGTAGTAAATGTAGGGGTCGTTTACGGTTGCCGTGTTCTTGTGGAAAGAGGACGTGCTCTCGCTAACGTCGGCTATTCCCCAGAATATGGCATCGCAGGTATCATCGTAAGAACCTATTACAATGTATCTTGTGGCCTGCAAGCCCCAGTCCATACGGGAGCTCCACGTAACTGCGTCGATCCTGGCCCAGGTTTCTGGCGCCACACCGCTGTTGGGACATACAAAGCGGACGGCCCCGTCGCTGCTTTGTGAATAGTTGCGGTAACCCCATCCGTCTGTCTTCTGGGGAGTTATGGCACTGTTTACCTGGCAGGTTCCGATGGTGAATTTATCGCCGTTTTGCAGATAAGTCTTGTCAGCAGAGGAGGCATTTCTGATGGCAGAATTATAGTGGGTCCCGGGCATAAATATCAGCAGCATCGGCTTGCCGTCTTTGTAATGGTAGTGGTTAAGGCGGGCATAACTGTTCCAGATTCTTTCTGCAATGCCGTTCCAGTAACCAATATTGGGGATGCTTAGATTACCTATAAACAGGAACCACTCCATACCGATCTCGCCGCATACCTGGATGATATTCTCAAGCCTGCCCTTGAAGTTGTCGGTCTCCCACTGTGAATCCCACTGCGCCTGATTTGTAAAGTCTATGCACACTACCCTGATTCCGGCCTTTGCTATTGTCTTGAGAATTGAGCGGCACTGCTCGATGTTGTTGTAATCGTGGTATCCATTCCACTCGTCGTTTACGAGGAATGTGGTTCCATAGTTGTTCCAGCGGCAGCACGGCATAATATGGCTCACGGGAATCGGTGCCCCAGCGGGGGGACACGCCTGATGGATTGTCACTATTTTGGTAAGGTCTGAGGAGTTCGATTTGAGTTGTATAGTGGCAGTACGAGGACTTGAGGAGTTGTTTATCTTGACGTCCAGTTTTGGGGCTTTCCGGTTATAACTTGTGACGGTTATCCACTCGCTGCCGGAGGTCACGCTCATAGTATAGCTGACATTGTAGGTGACATCCAACTGTATAGTATTAAACGGGTAATCGATATTGAATTCATCCTGGTTCAGCGTAATAATCTCCTCTGTGGGCTGGGAGGTACTTTCAAGAGTAGCAGAGAAGGAATATGCCCTCCCGGCCCTGAGCCTGTATGAAGAACTCAACTTCTTGGTCATTTCCGTGCCGTTTGTGGCTACGGCCCTCACGGTAGCCATCTCCGATGTCAGGTTGGCGGGGGCAGACATCATATAGAAACGCACCGTCTCGTTTGCCGCAACTGACATTCCTCCAAGGTTGAGACTTAAAGTGTTACCCATAGATGTAGGGGTAATGACGGGCGTTTCTTGTGAAAGGTCCACCGTACCGGTCTTCGGGAACAGGTCGTTATTGAACACCAGCTCCAAAGTAGTCAGATTGGCAGCCTTCGGGAATGTGATATCAAGTATCAGGATGGCTCCAAGATGGTTGAAATTGAATGTACATCTGCCGCCCGGAGCAGTCGGGTCATCAAAGGAAGGCTCCGCCTTTGTGCAGGCCAGGAAATCATAATTGCCTACGCTGAATGTACCTTTGCTTGTCTGGCTCTGACCCTCGTAAGAAACTGCTACATTCTTGTATGCATCGGCATCACCGTAGTTCTCTTTGCTGAAGGGATAGTATGCAGAATACTTTGCCGCAGATACCAGCGCCCAGCCGTGTCCGTTGAAAGTACAGGTGCCTGTACCGGCTCCTGAAGAAACAGTGAAGGAGACCTGGTCGCCACCCATATCGGGGAATACGCCAATCTTGTCACCTTCACTCCAGGTAGAGGAGAAGCCTGTACCGGATATGGTAGTGGTTGTCTTTGTGGCATCATCCGGCTGGAAATCTTCAACATTGAAGACAAACTCCCTGACACTCTTGTCAGAGTCATTAATGTCAGCAGGGCCGCATCCTATGGCAAGGAGAGCAATGGCCGCGATGGTAAAAAATTTGACAGGTTTCATATAGAATTATTCAAGCATTATTTCACAGAAATCGTCTATATCGGTCTGGGAGACACCTATAGATAAAAGATAAGTTATGACGCACTGCCGGAAAGAGTTCCCGCGGGAGAGGCTCCATAGATAATCGGCTGTGGTCTTGTATGATTTCAACCTGGTCTGCACGGTTGTCTCGCTTTCGGTCCTGCTCCAGCCCGTAGGGGCGAACAGCGTCAGCTCATATTCCTGAGATATGTCACCCTCCGGGACGCCAAGCACTCCCAGAAGCAGCATAGCCATAGTACCGGTTCGGTCACGACCTGCGGAGCAGTGGAAATAAACAGGTTTGCCTGCCCTGAGGCAATTCACCACAAACTCAAAGCAGGCTTTGGTCTTGTCCCCGTCACCCAGCATTGTAAGATAGCCTGCAGTAAGGTAAGGGGCATAAAAAGAATACTGACTCCCAAAGGCGCAGGAGCTGATTCGGTCATCTCCCCTGAGGTCCAGCTGTGCCCTGATGCCCTCTGCAAGCAAATCTGCTTTACCCTCAGAAGAGAGGTGCTTGGGACTCATCTTGCCTCCGCGATAAAGCTTCCTGAATTTAACTCTGCGGCCGTCGGTGGTTGTCCAGCCGCCCAGATCGCGGGCATTGCGTACTGTGGAACCGAAGAACACCTGATGCAGATGGCCATAGGTTTCAAAATGTCCCTCTGTCAAGACCTTGTCTGATGAGGCGGCCTGGACGCGGTAATGGTAACTTGCCCCCGGCCTGAGGTTAGAAATCACAAGGTGGGGTTCTGCCGTGGCAGAAACCGGGTACTCGCGGCTCCAGTCATCTTCCCACAAGGTGGCCACAAGTGCTGTTGCAGATGCGTCCTGCTGCCATCTTATAGTAAAGGAGGGCGGGATATCGGACTCTCCCGGTGCTACCGGGTAGTTCAGCACCGATGTGGATGAATAATCTTTGGTTGCATATCTGACCTCGGTCAGGAATTGCTCAACCGTCTGGTTTGTGACCAGGATACGGTCGCCGTTGTGAATGGTTGCGGGAAGACCGTCGTCAGGGTCGCTCTCGAGCACGGCAGAAACGGAGTAAGCTTTCCCCGCCATCAGATTGAAGAACGATGGCAGACTCTTGATAAATACCTCTCCGGTTGTAGTTACAGCCTTCACGGAGGGTTTCTCAGAAGCCAGGTCGGCGGGAGCTGACATCAGGAAGAAACGCACCGTCTCGTTTGCAGCAACGGACATTCCTCCAAGACTCAGACCCAGGGTGTTGCTCCAGGCGTCGGGAGTGATTTGAGCAGTTTCCTGCGAAAGGTCCACAGTTCCGGCTTCCGGAAAGACGTCATTGCTGCAAACCAGTTCCAGAGAGCTCAAGGTGGCAGCCTTTGGGAACGTTACGTCAATTACCAGAAGGGCGCCAAGGTGCTTGAAAAGGAATGTGCAAGTACCGCCTATCTTGTTGGAACCGGAAAACGAGGGTACGGCTTTGGTACTGGCCATTATATCGAAATCGCCCACGCTGAAGATTCCCTTGCTTGTCTGGCTCTGGCCCTCGTAAGAAACTGCTACATTCTTGTACGCATCGGAATCACCGTAGTTCTCTTTGCTGAAGGGATAGTATGCAGAATACTTTGCCGCAGATACCAGCGCCCAGCCGTGGCCGTTGAATGTGCAACTACCCGTTCCTGCACCTTCTGTAACTGTGAAGGATACCTGGTCGCCGCCCATATCGGGGAATACTCCTATTCTGTCGCCTTCACTCCAGGTGGATGTGACTGTGCTCCCGGATATGAAAGTATTTGTTTTGGTCGCGGCATCAGGTTCGAAATCTTCAAGATTGAAGATAAACTCCCTGATACTTTTGTCTGGGGAGATATTGTCAGCAGTACTGCATCCTACGGCAAAGAGGACAATAACCGCGAGGTAACAGAATCTCAATAGTTTCATATATAGTCATATCATCTTCACAAATATATGAAAGATATGATATTATGGCAAAAAAGAAAGGGGGGCTCGCGCCACCCTTTGCTTTATTGAATGAGGTGAAGAGCACTATTTGCCGTCTGCAACGCAGCGGATACCTTTAGCCCAATAACCGGCGGCAGTTGCAGTACTGCAGCCTGCACTTGTCTGTCCGGAATAATTAGCAGTCCACCCCCAGCCATAACAGCCATTGTCACTGCCGCTTGACCAGATGCAGACACTGCAGCCATCGTTAGCATCTGCTTCAGCGCTAAGGCTGACCATACGGCTGTCGTTCCAGCGGGAACACATACCGGTAGTAGAGCATTTTCCATTGTACGGGAAGTAAACAGTGCCTTCGTTAACTGCCCTGTAAACACCCCAGTTATCAGCTGTCAGGTCTGCACTGGCATTCGTGTTTGTAAAGCCGTGCATAAAGTCAGCAGGAGCCACCTGATATCCAGGAGGGCAGGGGTCGTAGATTGTCTTCTGAATATTTCCGACAGGACGCCATGTAACTGATTCAACATTGTTATTACCCCACAAATTAGAAACGCTTCCCTTTGTAAAGCCGCCTAAAGTTGCATCACCCCAGTTGAAAGGAGCATACCAACTTGAGGCCGAATACATAAGGAAGGTAGGATAGTAGAAAGTGAATGCTTGAGAAATAGCGGTTTCACCAGTAAAGGAAGTACCAGTTGAAAGCTGATCTGCTATAAACGGTATGGGACGTCCCCACTGATAATAAAGGCCGCAGAGTTTAGCAATGTCACTCTCAGACTGGACCTCGCTGATCGATGCCATCGTTGCACCCAGGTTACGGTCCATTATTGTGATGCTGTTACCCATATCAGTGGTATATGTAAACGTATCTGGCTGGTCTGTGCACCAGATAAGCCAAGTCCACATCGGAACTCCGTTGGTGCCATTGACAGAGATCTTAGCATTACCCTCGTTACCGGTAGCGTGGAAAGAGATAGCATTATGTTCCGGATGATATACTACATTTTCAATGCAGTTATTTTCGTTAAAATGAACGGCGAAAGGCGCAGAAGCCAAAACGCCCAGAGGAAGATTATAAGTTCCCCCGGCAGGATAGAAATTACCCGCTACGTTAGGCATTACGCCGGCAGCGCCATTACCAGCCACATCAACGGAGAAGTAATAGTCACCGGCCTCGCTTACGATGTAACTGTTAGCGGTCTCCTCGGCACTGAGGTTAATTCCGGGCAGAGGTGCTTCTACCGTACAGCCAAACTTGTATGCCTTGCCGGACTCGAAATTAAATCCTTGACCCTCCTTGATGATTGAGTCGTTGCCGTCAACATCGGTGAGGGTTACGGTCAGGTCGGCTTCGCTCTGCATATCGTCGGGTGCCATCATCATAAAGAAGGTGACTGTCTGGCCGGCCTCAACTGACATACCATTCGCGTCGCCGAGTGTCAGAGTAATTGAATCAGCTAAATCTTCATCTACATCATAAGCAAATAAACCACTCTCGTCGTCGGCAGTAAGGTCAAGGGTACCCGATACGATGAATTGCATAGATGATGTGAGCACGAGCTCTTTGTAAGTGCCGGCCGTCTCAAAGGTGACATCAATGATTAACAGTGCGCCGAGGTGCTTCATTGAGAAGCTGCAGGCACCGTTCACGGGCTCGATGCCGGTAGCGTAGAGGAAATCTACATTGCTGAGGTTCCACTCGCTTGCTGCAGGCTGGCTCTGCGAGCTGAAGTCAACGGGCACAGCAGTTACATCAGGTACAACTTCACTACCGCCGGGATAGTATGCTGCATATTTCAGTCCCGGCTCGAGTCCGAAACCGTCACCTTCGAATATACAGGAAGCGCCCTTGTTCTCCTTTATGGTGAAACGGAGGCCGTCACCAATCTCGGGAGATACGGGATATGCGCGCAGTACGTCGCCTGCCGTGAATGCAAACGATGCGACGTTTTCGTTAAGCGAAAGGGTCGTCTTTGTGGCCGGACCTGTGTAAACGAAATCAGCAATGGTCACGTCAGGGTCGGTTACGAACTCCTTCTGGAGCGAACCTGTCTCCTGAACCGTACAGGAGAAAGCGATGGCTGAAGTTGCCAGGATCGCCGCTAATAATTTCCTCTTCATATCGAGTCTCAATTAGGTTAAATCAATAAAATAAAAATAAAAAGAAATAGACAAATATTCAATAGAGGGTAAAGAAAAAGAAAGGGTGGCTGAGAAGCCACCCTTAACTTTAATATGTAAGAATAAATCTGGTTGACACTATTATTCACCGAACTCATCCAAAATGCAACGTACGCCAAGGCCACGGGCAACGATATGGCTGGTTCCGTCGGACATTGCATCAGTAGATCTTTGACCACTGGTTGCACCAGTTGCTTTCCAACCAAAAGCGTAGCCAACGTTTCTGCCGTTGGCACCGGATGTCCACAGTGTTGCGTAAGGACCGCCGACACCGTCTATAGTGACAGGATAAGGGCCTTTTCCTGCCCAGAAGGGGCCTAATTTATTCGAGAATGCAAAACCGTTGTAAGGGATGAACAGCTCTGCATCGTCGTCAACGGGTACATAGACTCCGAACGCATTGGCGTAATCAACGTCGTTGTATTCAAGGAAGGTGTCCCAACCCATAACCTTATAGCCGGCGGGGCAGGGGTCATACAGGGTCTTGGAATTCTCAAAGCCGCACAGCAGGTCGTCATTGAAGGTGCTTCCGGCGCCCCAGAGCTTGCCCATCAAAGAGTTAGCCTTGCTTGAATTGTAAACCCAGAACCAATACCAGTCGGCAGTAGCGCCTGTCGAAGCGGGTGTTCCGGTAACGTTCATATTGGGGGCGTTGGGATTATCAGCGAGTGCGGATTTCATAGTGGCGCCCATATTCCTGCTCGCTTCCAGAATACCATTCTCGAACTCTTCCCAGGTATAGCCCAGAGGGTTGCCGAACTGATAGTACAGACCGGCTACATCATCAATTGAAGTAGCGTCAGAACCGTCTGAGATGGCACCCAGGTTGCGGTCCATCAGGTTATAAGTGATACCCTCATAGGTGAAGGGGAGAACTGCGGGAGTATCGGTGCACCAGATAACCCAGGTCCATACATATTCACCGGCCTTTGTGAGGGTCAGCTTGGCGTTACCCTCTTTACCGGTAGCCTTGAACAGTATCCTGCCATC
>CAMKTW010000059.1 GCA_946415795.1 uncultured Bacteroidales bacterium | reverse complement strand
ACTATGACGAGTTGGACGCCTTCTTCTCGGTGAACAAGAAGCTGGCCGACCGCTACGGGATGCAATGCTGGACCAACGCGGAGAGTTTTGACCGCGATATGCCTATCCGCTTCTTCCCCATCAAGTTTGACAAGCTGAGAATGAAGCTTGAGGCGGCAAAGCGCTGCGGCTACGACAAGGCCATTACCTTCGAGTTCAGCCACTTTATGAGTCCGCAGAGTGCCTATCTGCAGGCAGGCCACCTCTACGACCGCTACCGCGAATACTTCGGGATTTAAAGCAGATCAATCTTATTGTCGTGGCAGTAGATTTTCTGCTGGATCTCTCCGCCCAGGATACGGACCCATGTGCGGAAGCCGGGCTCCCCTTTTTTAAACTGGAAAACACGGCATCCCGGTATGGGAGTACCCAGCGCACCCTCTGCGCCTAAGTTATAATACACTGTTCCGCCACCGGTGCAGCGGCCGTAGATGTAGAACATAGGGCCGTAGTTGAGCACATAGTCGCAGTCATGCTCATGGCCGTTCACGACCGCCTCTACATCGCCCATCTCCAGGAATTGCGCCAGCAGGCCGCTGTTGATGTCGGAGGGACAGCTTGACTCGCAGTTGTTGCCGACCAGCTGCGCGCCCGCCGCAACGCCTTCTGCGGTTTCCCGCAAAGGGATATGGAAAAAGGCCATTGAGGGCACCGGCACGCCACCGTTAGCTGCGGTGAAGCGCTCGCTGTGGGCGCGATACCAGCCTATCTGGCTGCCACGGATATAGTCATAAGAGAATTTGTCTTCGCGGGTCTTTATTTCCACGGAGTTGCCGGAATCCATCAGATAGAACACCCTTTCAGGTTTCTCTCCGCCAAGGGTTATAACATCGTTGGAGCAGCCGTAAACGCCCTCTTTGGGAGGCAGGTTTACGCAACCCTTCATCCCGCGGATAAATGCATATACCTCTTCTCTGCTGGAGCCGAACTCTGCATCATGATTGCCCAGAGCGACGGCGAACGGGATACCGCTCTCCGAGACGGGGGTCAGTATCTCGCGTATCGACTCCATCTCCGGACGGCCGAACAGGATGTCACCGGTGTGGATAATCAAATCGGGACGGACTTCTGCAAGGGTCTCCTTGACGCACTCCATACATTTATCCGAGCGGGGGTCGCCGGATATGAAGTGTGTGTCGGTAATCTGGAGCAGGGTAAATGTGCCGTCGTCGCGATAGTCCATCCTGGCGGCTATGCTGCCGTCAACACCTTTGTCGGATACACTTTTGCAAGCACTCAAGGCGGGAGCTGCAACAGCTGCGGCAGTTGCCATGGCCGTACTCTTTAAAAAATCTCTTCTTTTCATGGTAGCAATCAGATTATTTTATTCCCCGTCCAGAACGTAATCCACACAGCGGTTCAGCATTTCGCAAAATGCGAACGTGGGCTTCAAATCGCGGGCTGCGCGGCGGGCAAGCTTGTCGGTCATAATATATTTACGGGTAATAGGTTTTATGAGGATATACGATTTGAGACGGTAATAATCGCTGTGAGGACCCTCCGTCCAGCCCTGCGGGAGCCTGGTAAGGGCGCCCACCCAATCTATGGCGAAACCCTTGGCCGCACGGACCGCCCCCTCGAACTTCGCACCGGAAAGCATTATCTCTTCCCGGACGCTTTTAATCATCTCTTTTGTGGGATTGTAGAGCCCCGAGCAAAGGAAATATGTGTTGGTAGCCGGCTCTATATGCAGATAGTAACCGGCGCGGCCGCTCTTTTTGCCGCCGGCGCATACATATATTCCCATGTGCGTCTTGTAAGGTGTCTTATCGGCAGAGAAACGGATGTCGCGATAAATGCGGTAGGTGCAATCGTCCACCCTGAGCCCCTTCATGCGGGGGTCAAATGCCGCAATGCGGGAAATAAGCTCTACGGCAACCTCTGCGATTGTGTTCTTGGCCTGCAGATATTCGCCCTTGTGAACATCAAACCACTCTTTGTAGTTGTGCTGGGCGAGCTCTTCCAGAAAGGAGATAACCTGCTCCATAATTACCTGTTTGAAAGCCAGTTGTATGCGTTGACAAACATATCCAGCCAGGGGGTGTCGGCATCGTGGCGCTTTTCACGCGGATACCACGGCCAGTTCCAGGGACGCAGGCAGCGTTCAGGATGGGGCATCATTGCCAGATGGCGGCCGTCGGGGCTGCAGACACCGGCCACACCCTCCGGTGAGCCGTTGGGGTTTCCGGGGTAGTCTTTATAATTGTAACGGACTGCCACTTTCTGCTGCCCTGCGGCATTGAAAGAGAACTTGCCCTCTCCGTGAGCCACCCAGATACCCAGCTTACAACCCTTCAAGGATTTCAGCATAATTGCGGGAGAGTCTTCTATGGTTACCCCCACAAAGCAGCTTTCAAACTTGTGGCTGTCGTTGTGAACCATCTTGGGGGCGTTCTCGCGGTCATCGGGTGTAACTACGCCAAGTTCTGCCATCAGCTGGCAGCCGTTGCAGATACCAAGGCTCAGGGTATCCTCGCGCGCGTAAAAAGCATCAATTGCAGCGCGTGCCCTGTCGTTATAAAGCAGCGCCCCCGCCCACCCCTTGGCACTGCCCAGGGTGTCGGCGTTGGAGAATCCGCCCACAAACACAATCATCTGCACGCCGGAGAGGTCTTCGCGGCCGCTGGTGAGGTCGGTGGTGTGGACATCGCGCACCTCAAAGCCCGCCATATAGAGCGCCCAGGCCATTTCGCGGTCGCCGTTGGAACCTTTTTCGCGGATGATGGCAGCTACCGGTCTGCACCCTTTCCCGCTCTTTTCGACGCGCTTCTCAGGGAAAATATATCGTAGCGGCTGATGCGCGAAATTGTCACGACGCTTCTGTGCGCAACCGCCTGAGGTCTGCCGTTTATCAAGCAGGTATGAGGTGTTGAACCAGCATTCACGCATCGCATCTATGTCAAGATGGAGCTCGCCACCGGCATATTTGATATCCAGTTTGCGCTCTGCCTGCCAGCGGCCGATGTTGTAAAAGGCAACCCCGTTCATACTCAGATAATCCTCTACAAACGGCGTTGCAGCCTGCACAATCACGCCCGGCATCTCGCTGAACAGGACATTGGCATCCAGCGCGCCCAGATTGATGTCCAGGCCGCCCTTCTCGTTGGCAAACATACTCTCCAGCAGTGCGGTGACAAGGCCGCCGGCGCTTACGTCGTGGCCGGCGAATATCAGCTCCTGCGCTACCAGCGTCTGCACCGCCTCGAAACATTTTGCGAAGTATGCCGGATCGGCAATGTCGGGGCACTCGCGACCGACGGCAGAGCAGACCTGCGCATAGGCGCTGCCCCCCAATGCGAACCGGGGCTTGCGGTCAAACGGGATATAGATTATCTTGGAGTTGACGCTCTCGAAAGAGGCGTGGACCGTCTTGGTGATGTCGCTCACCTGGCCTACGGTGGATACTATCAGCGTTCCGGGAGAGATTACCTTCTCGCCGGAAGGATATTTCTGCGTCATTGACATCGAATCCTTGCCGGTGGGGATATTGATGCCCAGTGCGATGGCAAAGTCGGACGCTCCCTTTACAGCTTTGTACAGGCGGGCATCCTCCCCTTCGTTACGGGTAGGCCACATCCAGTTGGCGGATAAAGAAACCCCGCGCAGGCCACCCTCTATCGGGGCCCATACCATATTGGTGAGGGCCTCGGCAATGGTCAGGCGCGACCCGGCGGCGGGATCTATCAGGCCGGCTGCGGGAGCGTGGCCAATTGACGTTGCGATTCCGCGGTTATCGTCATATCCTATGGCCGTTACCGCCACGTCGTTGAGCGGAAGCTGTATTTCGCCCGCAGTCTGCTGGCAGGCGATAAGGCCTGTGACGGAGCGGTCCACCTTGTTGGTAAGCCAGTCCTTGCAGGCCACCGACTCCAGCGAGAGGATGTCCTTGATGACTTTTTCCAGTCCGGCAGGCGAATAGCTGCCCACTGCGGGCACATCGGGATAGGTTTTCTCGACCGTCGTCCCGGTCATCACCGTCTTGGGGGTGCTGCCCATCATATCGCCGATAGCCAAATCTATGGGGGCGACGCCGGTGGCGCTGTCCTTCAGGGTGAAATTATGTTCACCGGTAGTCGTACCAATCTTGTAGAACGGTGCACGCTCGCGCTCCGCTATCTTCTGCAGATGATCAGCATCGTGCTCCTTCATCACCAGTCCCATACGCTCCTGGCTCTCGTTGCCGATAATCTCCTTGTATGAGAGGGTCGGGTCGCCGATGGGCAGTTTGCTGATGTCGATGGTGCCGCCAACCTCCTCCACAAGCTCGGAGAGGCAGTTGAGGTGGCCGCCTGCGCCGTGGTCGTGGACAGAGATGATGGTGTTGTACTTCTCCTCTGCAATTGCACGGATAGCGTTATATGCGCGCTTCTGCATCTCCGGGTTGGAACGCTGCACGGCATTGAGCTCTATGGCGTTGGCATATTCCCCGGTAGCTACAGAGCTCACCGCTCCGCCGCCCATACCGATACGGTAGTTGTCACCGCCCAGCAGTACAACAGCGTCGCCTGTGCCTGGTGTCTCTTTGATGGAGTCGCGCTTGCGGGCATAGCCCACGCCTCCGGCCTGCATAATAACTTTATCATATCCGTACATTCCGCGCCCGTCGCCATATTCAAAAGTGAGCAGGGAGCCGCAGATAATGGGCTGTCCAAACTTGTTGCCAAAGTCGCTGGCGCCGTTGGATGCCTTGATAAGTATCTCCTGAGGGGTCTGGTAGAGCCATTTGCGCTCCTGGAAAGCCTCCCAGGCGCGTCGTCCCTCTTCAAAACGGGGGTAGCTGGTCATATAGACTGCAGTCCCGGCAATCGGGAAAGAACCCTTGCCGCCCGCCATACGGTCGCGTATTTCGCCGCCGGTGCCGGTCGCAGCGCCGTTGAAAGGTTCCACGGTAGTGGGGAAGTTGTGCGTCTCAGCTTTGAGGGATATAACTGTTTCCGCCTCGTCCATAATGAATTGTGAGGGTTGGGAGCCGTCCTTGGGGTGGAACATCTCCAACTTGGGTCCCTCAATAAAGGCGCAATTGTCTTTGTATGCAGATACTACCCGGTTGGGGTTGGTCTGGGTTGTCTTTTTTATCAGCTTGAACAGACTTGAGGGCTGCTCCATACCGTCGATAATGAACGTGCCGTTGAAAATCTTGTGGCGGCAGTGCTCACTGTTGACCTGGCTGAATCCAAACACTTCGCTGTCGGTGAGACTGCGGCCCAGCTTGGTGGAGAGGTCCTGCAGATACTTGATCTCCTCAGGCGAGAGTGCCAGGCCCTCGCGGCGGTTATATTCTTCGAAATCGGTGATATACTCTATCGGGTCGGGTGTATGGTTAACTTTGAAAATGTCCTGGTCCAGACCGTTGTAGAGCCGTTGCAGCATCTTGTCGCAAGCGGCATCTTCCCCTTTCACCGGGAAATACTCCTCAATCCGCTTCACCCCGCTGATATTCATATTCTGGGTTATCTCCACCGCAGTGGTGCTCCAGGGAGTTATCATTTCGCGGCGAGGTCCCACGAACCATCCTTCAATCTTCTCCTCGTCGGTCTTTTTGGCGCAAGAAAAAAGCCACTCAAGGGCATCAATAGCCTTTTGTGGCTGGTTATCTACTGTTTGGACTGCAATGACGCTGCCTGCGTCGCTTCGGAAAAACAAGATTTTCATTTGAGTCATTTTGTAACTGCAAATTTAGCAAAATACGTAATTTTGCAGTGTGACTTACGAAGAAAAAATAGAGAAACTTTTCTCGCGGACACCGTCGTTCCAGAATGTCGGGGCGGCAGCCTACAAACCGGGGCTGGAGACAATGCGTGAGTTTGATGCCCTGCTGGGACATCCGGCCCGCAGCCTGCGGTGTATCCACGTGGCCGGGACCAACGGCAAGGGGAGCGTGAGCTCGTTCCTGGCAGCTGCTCTGAGCGGGGGCTCCGACACTGGCGATTCCTGCCGGGCAGGTGGCGGCGATTGCTCCGGCGGCAGGCGCGTGGGGCTATACACCTCACCCCATCTGACCGATTTCCGCGAACGGATAAAAATCGTTTCAGAAGATGGTTTCGATATGATTCCGCGCGAGGCGGTGGAAGAGTTTCTGGACAGGTACGACGACTTTATCGAGACTCACCGCCCCTCGTTCTTCGAAATCACAACCGCTATGGCGTTCTGGTATTTCGCGGCAACGGGCGTGGACCTGGCGGTGATTGAGTGCGGCCTCGGCGGTCGGCTTGACTCCACCAACATCATCACTCCGCTGGTGAGCGTAATTACCAATATCGGACTCGAACACTGCGCCTATCTGGGCGACACCCTCGATAAGATTGCGTTTGAAAAGGCGGGCATCATCAAGCCGGGTGTGCCGGCTGTGATTGGCGAAATCAACGATTCCACCCGTCCGGTATTCGAGCAGGCTGCGGCAGAGCGGGGCTGTGAGATAGTCTTTGCACCGGAGCTCAATTTCCACCTCAACTGTGAAGGTATGGATCTGGCCGGCGGTTACCAAGAGCAGAATCTTGCCACCGTGACGGCCGCACTGGATATCCTCCGGACAGAATACGGATTGACTGCGGAAACCTCCCGCATTTCCCGTGCGGCAGCCCTGACCGGTCTTCGCGGCCGCTGGGAAAAACTGGCGGAAAAACCCGACATCATCTGCGATATCGGCCACAACGCCCACGGCCTGAGATGCGTTTTTGAACAGCTGCGCTCCGTTGCACCTAAATATCACCACGTCTATATCATCTTCGGAGTAGTCAGCGACAAAGACGTGGATGCCATAGCGCCGTTTATGATAAAACCGACTGTTAAAGAGGCACAGCCAGGGATTTGCTCCCAGCCGGGACCGGGAGATGGCACCAACGTCTCTTACATCCTGACCCAGCCCTCTAACCAAAGGGCTATGCCTGTGGATCAGCTCGCAGCGCGTCTGGCGCCCTATGGCATCTCCGGCCGCCAGATTCCGACAGTAGCCGGAGCCGTCGCCCTCGCCAGAAAAGAAGCCGCCGCCGAAGATTTGATCTTCATCGGCGGCAGCAACTTCACCGTCAGTGACGCGGTGAGCAGTATAAAGGACTATTAGTCTCTTTCGGTATGGAATTGCAGGCTTAGGGATTTTGAACCGTTCTTGAGATAAATCCATTCTATATCCTTGTCGTTCTCCCTCTTGGTCTCTTTGGTGAATGTCCAGGTCCCGTTCAGGTAAGTATAGTTGTCAATCTTGATGGTGCACTCGCTGGATCCCTTTAGGGACAGCTTGCCGGTTATGTAATAGTTCCATCCCAATTTATCCGGCTTACCGCCCCATTTGTCGCCATTGAGTACAACCTGGCATTTCAGGTTAGCCCCGCTTTTACCTGCAAAGGCCGGTTTCTCCACCAGAAAGGCCACGAGGGCTTTCGCCTCTTCGGAGCTTTGGTCTGCGTCACGGACCCAATAATCGATACTATTCTTGATGTTGGGTTCCAGACTCATCATGTCGTCAATCATCCCGTCTATGTCACAGGAAAAAAGCAGTGGCAGCATTGCCAAGAGTACGAAAAATTTCTTCATTATTGTATAATTAATTATCAGTCTTCAAATTTATCGAAATTATTATAATAATCCAAATCACCCCTTATTCGAACTCCAGTTCGCCGAAGTATTCGGGGCGGTGGAAGTCGGGATTGGGACAACCGATGGGATTCCAGCTTACAAAGTGCGGCACGGGCATATTGTCGCCGCACTTGTAGAAGTTGGCGCGCACCTTGCGGCCTGATACAGCGCTGCCGTCCAGACCATAAATGTCAAACGGAATCGCCAGCGTGAGGCTCCAGCATCGGCGGCCACCCTCTTCGACGATGCGGGAAGAACCCAGCGAAGCACAACGGCGTATGCGGCTAATTACCGAATCGTCAAAGTTGTGGCGGTGGTTGCGGTCCGGTCCGCAGGCAAACGTCCCGTGACCTATGCAGGTCATTTCCACATTGTAATAATCGGGTTTGGAGAGATCCGGCGTCATAAAGAACTCCACGCACGAATCGGTCCACGGCTCGGAACCGTAATCGCATTCAAATGTGCCGCGGACACCCCGTTCCACTACCCGGAACTGCAGGAAAATCTCGTCGCCGTTGTGGGCTATCTTGAAGCTTGCCCGGGGCTTGTATGGATACTCCGGCCAGTTGATGCAGTCAATTGCATTTGAAGCAACGCTGCGGCGCTCAAAATATTTGATGATTTTTTCCAATTCCACCCCTTTTGGGAGAGAATTTTTAACGACTTTGATAGACTTTGTCATAAACTATTAAGCAATTTTATTACTTTTGTCGGTTGATTTAAAGTCGAAAGATACAACAAACAATAATTAAACAAGAATTTATGGTAAAAAGAGTTTATCGTTTTGGCGGCAAGAGCGCAGAAGGCAACGGCAAGATGCGTGAATTGCTGGGCGGCAAAGGTGCCAACCTTGCCGAGATGTGTCTGCTGGGTATGCCCGTTCCCGCAGGTTTTACAATCACCACCGAGTGCTGCACCGAGTATTTCAACCTCGGCGGCCAGTTCCCTGCAGAACTTGAAAGCGAAGTAAATGCAGCCCTGGAAGCTACCGAGGCTGTTATGGGCCGCAAGTTTGGCGACGCCAAGGATCCCCTCCTGGTATCCTGCCGCTCCGGTGCCCGCAGTTCTATGCCCGGTATGATGGAGACCGTGCTCAACATCGGTCTTTGCAGCGCTACTATCCCCGGCCTTATCGCCAAGACCAAGAACCCCCGTTTCGTATATGACGCATACCGTCGCCTGATAATGATGTACTCCGACGTCGTTATGGAGAAGGCTGAGGGCATCGGGCAACTCACGCAAACACGCCACATTGGCATCTTTGCCACCGAGGGCACCATCAAGAGCGAGTCGTACAATATGGA
>CAMKTW010000058.1 GCA_946415795.1 uncultured Bacteroidales bacterium | reverse complement strand
AATGCCACAGAATGGCGCGCCACTCTCGACTATGCACCATTCGGTGATGAGAGTCAGCATGTTGACGACCGTATCGGCGGCACCTATTACAACTGGTACAATGTTGACTTCCTTTCTGCCAACTACCCCATGGGGTCCGGATACACGAACTACTACAACAATATCCGCACAATCAATTACTATCTTACCAACAAACACAAGATCAGTTTTACCAATGTAGATCCTCTTGAGCTGGAGTATTGGGAGGTGAAAGCACATTTGTACCGTGCCTGGCACTATTTCATGCTGATGAAGCGTTTTGGTCAGGCTGTCATATTCACAGAGTGCTATGACCTGAACGAGACCTTCACCAATGTCCACCTGAACAGCGTGGAGGAGATTGCGGACTTCGTCATTGAAGAACTTGACACCTGCCTGAAAGCTACAGAAGACGAATTTTCAGGCTATACTTTCCGTTGGAACCCTAGAAATTACAGTATGAACCGCGGATGGGCGTGGGTACTCAAGGCCCGCACTGCCATGTATGCTGCCAGCCCGCTCTATTACAAAGAGGGGAGCAAATATACCTGGGAGTATGCTTACCAGATAAACAAGCAGGCTGTGGAAGCGCTCCTTGCCCACGGATGGAAACTGTTTGACGTGGCGCCCAAGGATGATTATGCATACACTTGCTACGACTACTACCACATCTTTGAGTACGATGGTGCACGTAATATCGACAATGAGACTATTATGGGTAACAACGCCCGTCTCCCTATGTGGCAGAATTACGGCCTGCCCACCACCAGGGGCGTCCTCTCTTGCGGCATCTGCCCTACACAGGAACTCGTGGACTGCTATGAGACCATCGACGGCGAGCCTATCCTCGATCTTGAGAAGCCTTATCTGGATGAAGAGCACCTGCAGCCCAACTACAACAAGAACAACAAACTCTACGACCCCGAGAATCCTTACGAGAACCGTGACCCCCGCTTCTACGGCTCCATTTACTACAACAATGCACCGCGCTGGTGGGTCAATCCGGACTCTCTGCGCGTAGAGACCTTCGTGGGCGGCAACTGCGGCATCTCAGACGAAGCCAATTCCAAGTACTATACACGTACCGGATATTACATCCGCAAATTCTGCTGCGACAAATCCAGCGACAGGGTCGGAACTCTTGACGGACGCATACATAGCGCCCGCCTTGCGGAGATGTTCCTGAACCTGGCAGAGTGTGCTTGTGAATCGGGGCACTTTGATGATGCTTACTACTACACCGACCTCGTACGCGAACGTGCGGGTATGCCTACCCTGCCTGAGAATCTCACCAAAGATCAGTTGCGCCTGCGTATCCGCAACGAGCGCCGCGTGGAACTTGCTTTTGAGAACTTCCGCTGGGACGATGTCCGCCGCTGGAAGATTATCGACCAGACAGAAGAGCACGTTTCAGGTATGCGCATTACCAAGGACGAGAAGACCGGTAAGCTCACATACACCCGCTTCGCTTTCCCTACACGTACCAACAAGGGTCACTACAAGTATCTCCTCTACCCGATGAGCGAAACCGAAGTCAACAAGATGAAGTACCTCACCGGAGAAGACTGGCAGACTCCCGGTTGGGAATAATAGTAGAATCTTTTTTATCAAATATGCGCTGCAGGCTTGCCTGTGGCGCTTTTTGTTATCTGTCCGCTGAAATATTTTATGTTTTTTGGTACTTTGTATTGCAAGGTATTAAAAATATTTTATATCTTTGCGTCAACAAATACTAAATACACCTGAAATGAAAAAGACTGTATCGGCTGCAATCGGCAGCACAAACTTCATTATTGACGAAGACGCCTATGCACGTCTTGATTCTTATCTGGCTGCTTTCCGCGCAAAACTGCACGCGGGAGCAGATACCCAGGAGGTGATGACTGACCTTGAAAACCGCATTGCGGAGCTGGCAACCGCCAGGCTCGGCAGCGGAAACCGGGTTATTACCCTCTCCCTCATAGATGAGATCATCAGCAGCATCGGTATGCCCGATGGCACAGCGTACAATCGCGACAGCCAGGAAGCCAGCTATGAAGCACAGCGCAATAATGGCGAACCCGTCACCCACAGATTTTTCCGCGACAGAGACCACCGCTCCATCGGCGGCGTCTGCAGCGGTCTTGCGGCTTACTTCAATCTGGACATTACACTGGTACGCGTGGCATTCATCCTGCTGTTCTTCCTTGGCTTTTCCGCCGGTTTCTGGATCTACATCGTGCTCTGGATTATCGCGCCATACGCAAACACCCCTACCGAGAAATGCCAGCTGCGCGGTATAGAGCCTACTTTTGAGAATCTCTCCAAATTCACCACAAGCAAATAACAGCCATGGACAATATTACTGAAAACGCACGCGCACAAATGCGCAAAGGGGTGCTCGAATATTGCATCCTGTGCCTTCTTGCCAAAGAAGACGCCTACGCCTCCAGCTTGCTCACACAGCTCAAAGAGGCCAATATGATTGTCGTGGAGGGCACCCTGTACCCGATGCTGATACGGCAGAAAAACCAAGGCCTGCTCACTTACCGCTGGGAAGAGTCTCCCCAGGGTCCGCCCCGCAAATACTACTCTCTCACAGACAAGGGACGTGAACAGCTCGCCCTGATGGATGACGCCTGGCGTGAGATCATCGCAACCATTGAGGAAATCAAAAAATAGCAACTATGAAAAAGACAGTTCAAGTAAATATCGGCGGCTGCGCCTTCAACGTTGACGAAGAGTCATATTCTCTCATAGATGAATACCTGGGCGGCCTGAAACGCTACTACAGCAACACCATAGACGGAAAGGAGATAGTAGAAGACATAGAAGAGAGGATGGCGGAACTTCTGCTGGAGCGTTGCGGCACCGGCAACGTGGTGTCCGTGGCCGACGCTCGCCATATAATAGGCATCCTGGGGGCTCCGTCCGCCTTTGCCGAGGAATCGGGCGCCGACAGTTCAAAACCGCTGGAAAAGCCCAAAAAGCGGCTCTATCGCAACCCGGATGGGCGGATAATAGGTGGCGTATGCAACGGTCTTGCCGCTTATTGGAATTTCGACGTGACCCTCATCCGGCTTATTACAGCCATCCTCTTCCTGGCCTCGTTTACCTCTGAACACATCGTACTGCTGATACCGATACTCTATATCC
This sequence comes from uncultured Bacteroidales bacterium, assembly GCA_946415795.1. Classification (GTDB taxonomy): domain Bacteria; phylum Bacteroidota; class Bacteroidia; order Bacteroidales; family UBA932; genus Equibacterium. The sequence goes on along the minus strand of CAMKTW010000058.1, from coordinate 5,914 downwards.
TGTGCTGGATAGCAATGCCAAATGCAGATACAGTACAGAAGCAGTGCGAACTGCGCGGCGAACAGCTGTCGGCTGCCGGAATCGAGCAGCGCTTCAAGTCGGGTCGTGACGACCTGGGCCGGCCTGCAGGACATACCGCCGGACGCATCCTTGGTTTCTTCTGCGGACTTATACTGTTCCTGACGGGCCTGAGTGCAATAGGGGTCGGAGTCTTTACAGCCACTCTGCCGGCATTCGCATCTGTTAATCCCGAGATTGCCGAGGCCGTATCAGAGGCACTGGGCGATATCGGGCTGACAGCTGGATTCCAGTCAATTGGCGTCACAACCATAATCCTCGCCATAATGGTTTACTGTATCCCCTGCATCATAGCAATTTACTACGGGATACTGCTGATGTTCGGCCTCAGGTCGCCCAAATGGCGCCCCGGTTTGATACTGGTACTCATCTGGGTTCTCGCCCTTGTCATACTTATCCCCCTGCTTGCAATAGATATCGCCTCATTGATTCACATATAATATGAACGCAGAAGGAAGTATCTTTGCGGACATCGCCAACACCTTTAAACGCTATGCCTCGTTCAGGGGGGTATCGTCACGCAGGGAGTTTTTTAGTTGGGCTGCTTTTGCCGGACTGATAACAGGCGGTCTGTTCATCCTTGCCTGGTTTACGCATAACACCTGTTGTGCCTTTCTCCTTTACGCCGTTGCCGCATTACTGCTGCTGCCAACGCTGGCGGTAATGGTGAGAAGGCTGCACGGCACAGGCCGCTCAGGATGGTGGATAATAATCTGGGGATTTGTATTGTTCGGGACAGTTGTTTATGGGTTCCTGTCTGGATATCTGCTCCAGGGAATGAGTCCTGAGGACACGGTATCCCCTTTTGTACACATCTCCTTCCCCATCATATCCATGCTTGCGTTTGGATATAGCCTGCTGATGTTGTACTGGCTTGCAAGTCCTGGGCGGGCTCAGAGATAGCTGGTGGCAAACAGACTAAGTATCAACCACTTGATAAAAACAACACCCCTATGCTGCAGGGGTGTTGTTTTGTATAAAAAGCTATGGTTCAGGTGAATATGTGCCGGCGGCTACTTCTTGGCGGCCGGACGTTTTGTCGGCTTCTCTTTTTTAGGAGCGGGATTGCCGGCGTCAGGTTTACCGGAACCGCGTTTGCCGTGGCCGCCGTTCTTGAACTGGCGGAAAAGATGCTGGCGGAAACCCTCTTCTGCCGCAAACAGCGCCGCAACTTTCTTCATAGGCAGTACCTTTTTGAACTTTTCAGTATACTCTGCCATCAGTGCGGCCTCCTGCTGGCGTGCAGCCACCAGGTCTGCTATCGCTGCTGATGCCTCGCCGTCGCTCATTTCTTTGTTCTTACGGATCTTGTCCAAAGCGCCCATAACAGCACGATGAGCGGCATCGGAGGCTTTGCTGTATTCGTTGTAAACGGGCCAGAAGACCTGGGCCTCATCTACAGTAAGATCCATCGCGTTGGTAAGGAATGCAACCTTTTCTGCCTGGAAGCGCTGGTGATGCTTATGATGGTCGGGGGCGCTCTCCTGCTGCTGTGCAAATGCGCAAAAGCTCACAACAGCCATAATAAAAAGTGTAATAATCTTTTTCATTGTTTCAATTTTTTATTCGGCCTCGGCCATCCGGTCGTAGATATATTCACCGGAGAGGTCGTTAAAGGCCAGGTATTCAATTATTTCGTCTTGTGTGATACTATCCTGGGTGTCGTTTTCGCCGTAATCGGCCAGCTGCACAGCACTTACGTCCATATACCGCATAAGATATTCCTGATCTTCGGATGCTGAAATGTCGGAAGACGCAGGGGGGGCAAAACGCCATACGCCGACTGACACTATAGCAAGAGTTGCAGCTGCCGCAAGTGGCCAGAACCATCTTACGGCCACCTTACGGCCGCCTGCCTTGCCGCAGGTGGCAACGCGGCTTGCAACCTGCCCGGGAAGGTCGTCGAAATAGCCTTCCGGCACGCGGAACGGAGAACTTTTAAGTCCCGCATTCTCTAAGATGTCGTCACCTCGCATAACCGTACTGTAATAACTCAGTTAATTAGACGAATATGTTATGAAAAAGTTTAATAGTCTATGTCAATTCTATCCTTGACATATTCAAGCACTTTATTGCAGGCGTGGTGATAGGAGGCCTTGAGTGCGCCTGTGCTGGCCCCCAGAACCTTGGAAATCTGCTCGTAAGGGGTCTCGTCGTAGTAGCGCATTGTAAACACCACCCGCTGCCTGGGCGGCAGTGAGGCTATTGCCTGCTGCAGGGTCAGCTGAAGAGCGTCGCCGTCAAAGTTGCGGTCGGTCTTCAGCAGGTTTCCTGCTCGGTCCGGCTCTTCAGCAAGGGAAAAGGCACCTGTCTTGCGCTTTTTGTCCAGGAAGGTGAGCGTCTCGGTGGTCGCGATTCTCCATAGCCAGGTTAACAGCCCGCTGTCGCCACGGAAGCTGTCCATCGCCCCCCAGGCTTTCACAAAAGTGTTCTGCAGCAGGTCATCTGCATCCTCGTGCACCAGAACCAGCCGGCGTATATGCCAGTAGAGGCGTTCACCGTAGATTTTAACTACCTGGTTGAACGCCTCTTCCTTAGCTCCGGACCTGTAAAGCCGGATGATGTCGCTGTCAGATGGCACTATTTCAACATGGCCTTGACTTGATTGTAAACGTTTTCTGCGGTAAAGCCCAGCTTCTGGTCAAGGACTTTGTAGGGAGCTGAGAAACCGAAGCTCTCAAGTCCAAATACCTTGCCATTTGCACCTACCAGACCCTCGAGGTTTACAGGAAGGCCGGCGGTGAGACCGAATACCTTCTTGCCTGCTGGGATCACGCTCTGCTGGTATGCCTTGGTCTGGCTGCGGAACAAGCCCTCTGAAGGAGCCGACACGATGCGCACCTTAACGCCGTCCTTGCGGAGCAGCTCTGCGCCAGCTACCAGAGTGGATACCTCGCTGCCGGATGCGACCATAATCACATCGTAGCGCTCGTCGCTGCCTGCAACCACGTATGCGCCCTTTGCAACCTGGCTGTAGTCGTTGCCTTCCGGCAGGTTGGTGATGTTCTGGCGGGAGAGGATAAGGCAGGTAGGAGTTGAGGTGTTCTCCATAGCGAGCTTCCAGGCCACGGTGGTCTCCTCGACATCTGCGGGACGGAGCACCAGAGTGGAATTCTTGCCGTGATGGTTTTTGAGTTTCTCCATCAGGCGGACCTGTGCCTCCTGCTCTACCGGCTCGTGGGTCGGGCCGTCTTCACCTACACGGAATGCGTCGTGGGTCCAGATAAACTTCACGGGGGTCTCCATCAGCGCTGCCATACGGAGGGCGGGCTTCATGTAATCGGAGAATACGAAGAAGGTGCCGCAGGCGGGAATCACGCCGCCGTGCAAAGCCATACCCAGGCAGCAGCAGGCCATTGTGAGCTCTGCCACACCGGCCTGAAGGAATGCACCGGAGAAGTCACCTGCCTTGAGGGCGTGGGTCTTTTTGAGGAAGCCGTCGGTCTTGTCGGAGTTGGAGAGGTCTGCGGAGGATACTATCATGTTCTCTACCTGCTCTGCGAGAGCACCCAGCACTGTGCTGCTGGCTGCGCGGGTTGCTGCACCTGCTTTCTGCTGGATAGCAGCCCAGTTGACCTCAGGAGCGGCTCCGCTGAACCATTTCTCAAGTTTTGCGGCCTTGTCGGGATTAGCCTTTGCCCAAGCGGCCTTGACAGCTTTGCGCTCTGCCACGATTGCGAGCAGCTCTTTGCGGCGGCGGTTGTAGAGCCTCTTAACATTGGGGAATACCTTGAAGGGGTTCTCCGGATCGCCGCCCAGATTCTTGATGGTGTTCACATATGCATCGCCGCCCAGAGGTGCGCCGTGGGTAGCACAGCAGTTCTCGTAGCTGCTGCCGTCGGCCTTGCGTGCCCCCTTGCCCATCACGGTGTGACCTATGATGAGGGTCGGAGCGTCGGTCACGGCCTGGGCCTTCTTCAAAGCACGGCGGATCTGCTGAACGTCGTTGCCGTTGATCTCGAAGACCTTCCAGCCCCAGGCCTGATATTTCTTGGCTACATCTTCGCTGGTGACATCCTTGACCTCGGTAGAGAGCTGGATGTCGTTGCTGTCGTAGAACATAATCAGGTTATCGAGCTTCAGGTGGCCCGCAAGACGCCCTGCGCCCTGGGAAATCTCCTCCTGGATACCGCCGTCGGAAATGTATGCATATATGGTCTGGTTCATCACCTCCTTGCCCAGGCGTGCTGCCAGGAACTTGGCTGCGATGGCTGCGCCCACTGCGAAGGTGTGACCCTGACCCAGAGGGCCGGAGGTATTCTCAATGCCGCGCTCCACGCAAACTTCCGGGTGACCGGGTGTCGGGCTGCCCCACTGACGGAAAGCCTCAAGTTCTTTGAGTTTGAATTTGCCGGTCAGGGCAAGGGTGGAATAGAGCATCGGGGACATATGTCCGGGATCGAGGAAAAAGCGGTCACGGCTCTCCCAACGGGGGTTTTCGGGGTCATAAACCAAAAACTCGGAGAAGAGTACGTTGATAAAATCTGCACCGCCCATAGCTCCGCCCGGGTGGCCGGAATTAGCTTTTTCAACCATAGATGCCGCGAGAATACGGATATTGTCCGCAGCGAGATTCATTGTAGAGATTCTGTTCATATTATTAAAGTGATTTGCTTGCTTTGTCCGTGTATGGCCCGGCGGCTTTCGCGCAGCCGGATGCATCACGCAAAAATAACGAAAAATGGTGTATATTTGTAGCGTTTTAGGCACCTTCCGAATGAAAAACATAAGAGATTTCTGCATTATTGCGCACATTGACCACGGCAAGAGTACCCTGGCCGACCGTATGCTGGAATATACCAAGACTCTTGACCAGCGGGAAATGGAGGCGCAGGTGCTGGACTCCATGGATTTGGAGAAGGAGAAGGGTATCACCATCAAGAGCCACGCAATCCAGATGGACTATGAGAAGGATGGTGAAAAATATGTCCTGAACCTGATTGACACCCCCGGCCACGTCGATTTTTCTTACGAGGTATCTCGCGCCATCGCTTCCTGCGAGGGGGCGCTGCTGGTGGTGGACGCCACCCAGGGAATCCAGGCGCAGACCATCTCCAACCTGTATCTTGCCATCGACCATAATCTGGAAATCATCCCGGTAATCAACAAGATTGATATGGATGCGGCGCAGCCTGAGGTGGTGCGCGACCAGATTGTGGACCTGCTGGGCTGCGACCCCGACGATGTGCTTCTGGTAAGCGCCAAGACCGGCGAGGGTGTGAAGGAGATACTGGATGCGATTGTGGACAGGATACCTGCCCCCAGCGGCGACCCTGATGCCCCGCTGCAGGCGTTGATATTCGACAGCGTGTTCAACCCTTTCCGCGGCATCATCGCCTATTTCAAAGTGGTGAACGGCAGCATCTCCGCCGGCGACAAGGTGAAGTTTGTAAATACCGGCAGCGAATATGTTGCCGACGAGGTGGGTGTCCTGAAGATGAAACTTGTGCCGCGAAAAACCATCGAGTGCGGCAGCGTGGGATACATCATCTCCGGCATCAAGAATGCCGTCGAAGTTAAAGTGGGTGACACCATCACCCACATTGAGCGCCCCTGCAGCACGGCTATTGCCGGTTTCGAAGAGGTCAAGCCGATGCTCTTCGCGGGTGTATATCCCGTGGAGGCCGACGAATACGAGCAGCTGCGCTCGTCTCTGGAGAAACTCCAGCTCAACGACGCCTCGCTGGTGTTTGAGCCCGAGAGCTCACTGGCGCTGGGATTCGGCTTCCGCTGCGGCTTCCTCGGCCTGCTGCATATGGAGATTGTGCAGGAACGGCTTTTCCGTGAGTTCGATATGGACGTAATCACCACCGTCCCCAACGTATCTTATAACGTC
>CAMKTW010000057.1 GCA_946415795.1 uncultured Bacteroidales bacterium | reverse complement strand
GAGGGAACTTATAATGGCGCCGCAGATATATGCCAACCCCTGGCTGCTGCGGGACGACGAGTATCCGATGCTGGCATTCATCTACAATCTCCACCGTCAGTACCGCGACATCCTGGTGGATGGCTTCCGGCTGCCGGAAGAGCAGTACGGCCCCGAGGCGTTGAGCCGCGGCGACGGCGCAACCCGCTTCCTGACGCTGCGCAACCTGACCTGGGAACCTGTGAAATATACCGTAATGCTGGATGGATCCACCGGGCTGGACAAAGCATCAAAAGTCAAGGTCCGCCAGTATCATCCTTACATATATGACCTCGGCAGCCACGCCTACTGTTCTTCCATAGAGGTCGAGGTGCTTCCGTTCCGCGCCGCCCTCATTAAACTCACCACCGCTCCGGAGAAGGACAAGGTGGCCATCAGCGGCATTCCGTACCAGATTATAAACGACAAGGTCGGCGATGAGGTGGAGGTCAAGCTGCTGGGTATGCCCGGCAAGTCATATACCGCGAGAGTGGAGAAGGGGACGGTCCGGTTCCGCAACGCCACTCTGGACGGAAAGGCAAATGCCGCTGCGGCGCGGGGCGCATCTTTCAAGGTGAAGTTCCCCGGCGAGCCGCTCAAGCGGGCGTACCACCGCAAGCTGACAGATATGCAGATGGTAGAATACCCGGCCGAGGGTCAGTGCATCTACGATGCGATGGCCTTTGCGGCAGACAACAATGCCCTGGAGATACGTTCTCTGGAGCGCTCCGGCTCCACCGCCATACCGCAGGTGCAGGCTGCCCGCGACGCTCTTTTCAACCAACGATCTTTTGTAATCCGCGACTGCTGGGACCGTTATATGTTTGACGACGACCCCAAGACATCTTTTTCGGTGGCCATAAGGGACGATTTTTTCAAGCCTTTCACCACATCGCTGTGTCTGGACCTGGGCGAAGTGACCGAGCTGGATTCGCTTGAGATTGATACCTACGACGAGTTCTCGCTGCTGCCCTACTACATAGAGGAGGGGGCCACTGCAATGGTTTCCGCCGACCTGAAGAGTTGGAAGGCGGTTACTTTTTTAAGTGACGTCCGCTCCGTCATAGACCTGAGCTCCGCCGGTCCCATCAGATATTTAAAACTCGATTTCACTCCGCTGCGCATCACCGAAATAAGGGGCTATCGCGGTTCATCACAGGTAGATCGCACCAAGTGGCGCGCCACAAACCTTTTCCCGACCTACTGGAAGAAGAGAAACGATGCGGGCGAAAACTGGAAAGGATGCACCTGGCAAGGTGAGGTCTGTCTTGACGAGATACCCTCCGGCGCATATCTGTGCATAGCCCTCGACGGCAAGTTTGAACGTGAAGGAGCCTGGGCAGCCCTCAAGATAGACGGACAGTGGCACGGGTGCCCCGACCGCGCACCGTCATACAGTTGTGACCCTTACGGATGGGAGGTCTGGCTCAACGATACCGAGGGGAACTACACCTATTACTATCCCCTGACAGAGGATTTGAAGGGCAAGACATTGGAGGTATGGGCAGTGGCAGCCACATCTGACCAGATCAAACCCTCTGTCTGGGTTTCGACCTACCCGATACCCTTTGAGAGCAAGACGCTGAAACTGCGATAAAGCTGCGTCGGCGGGGCTCTAATCGAACGCCAGGGAGGAATAACGGCGCAGGTAGAACTGGTCTATCGTGCCGCGTCCCTTGCGTGTGACCAGGAAGCGGACAATCTCTGCAATCTCTTCCGGCTGCAGCAATTCATCAGCCTTGATGTCGGGGCGCATCTTAGTGACCATTTCGGTTGCGACGCCGCCGGGAGAGATCAGGTGGACGCGGATGCCGAAGGGCTGTACCTCCTTGGCCAGCACCTTGGTAAAGCCGGTGAGGGCGTGCTTGCTGGATGAGTAAACGCTCTGGTTGATATATCCCTTGAAGCCCACAACGGACGCGATGTTGATGATGATGGGCTTTTGCGACTGTTTCAGATAGGGGAGCGCCTCCTTGCAGATGAAGAAAGGGGCCTTGGCGTTGACGGCGAATATTTTGTTCCATTCTTCCGGAACCACCTCCGTGAAACTTCCCTGCTGCGCCAGTCCGGCGCAATTCACCAGCAGGTCGATGCCGCCAAATGCGGCCACGGTTTCTGACACGATGCGATTGTATGATTCCTCTTGCGCCAGGTCGGCGGGAACCGGCTTTACGTGCACGCCGCAGGCTGTTTCAATATCTGCCGCCACCTGTTTCAAAGCCTCTTCGTTGCGTGCCACCAGCGCCAGGTTGTATCCCACCTCGGCCAGTTCGCGGGCAATGGCAAGTCCGATCCCGCGGGAGGCGCCAGTCACGAGCGCTGTCATACTTCCTCCGGCCATCAGCGGTTAATTTTGATTGCGGGCCAGCCGTAGTCCTGATAGTAGTTCACGTCCAGCCCGTTTTTGATTGTGAAATCGGTGATTGCACAGTTTATGATGCTGTCGCGGAAGTCCTGATTGGAGTGGATTGAGGCGTATTCGTCAAACAGGTCGCCAAAGATTCGCCGTGCGCTTGGCAGGTTGTCGCTGCCGTCGGCCACCTGCTCAAAGTCAGTCACTATGTAGCCGCCGTCCTCACCCTTCTTAAGATGAAGCAGGCCGGAATGGTTGCCGCCGGAGACGCACTTGAGCGTGTCGCCCGCCTGGTAGTAATTCAAAATCCAGAAATCTCCCAGCACGGTTACATCCTCCGGATCGCTCTCGTCCACCTTGGAATAAATGGTCACGGGTATATTGACCTCGCCCGGGGTATAGCAGGGAGCGATTTCGTCAACAAGATATTTCTCCACGGCGCTGACTGCATCTGCTGCCTTGCAGCATTCGGCGTTGCCGTCTTTCTTGCATTTATCACTGCAGCATTTGCAGGAGGTCACGGTCATTGAGGCCATTACGGCCAGAATCAACAATGCGATTTTTTTCATAGTTATATGTCGGTTTTGATTTATCCTTCCAGAATCTGCCCGGCGGCATTTTTTGTGTCCACCTTCTCTATGATGCGCTCCAGTATGCCGTCCTCGTTAAAAATGAATGTGCGCCGCAGCGTGCCCATAGTGGTTTTTCCATACATCTTTTTCTCGCCCCAGGCACCAAAATCCTGCAGCATCTTGAGCGATGTGTCGGCCAGCAGGCGGAACGGCAGCTCGTATTTTGCGCGGAAGCCGCTGTGGCTTTTGGTGCTGTCTTTGCTCACCCCGACCACATTGTAGCCGGCGGCGGTAAGCTCAGCATAATTGTCGCGGAAACTGCACGCCTCTGCGGTGCAGCCCGATGTGTTGTCCTTAGGATAAAAGTAGATGACGGTCTTGCGGCCGTTGCCGATAAACTCCTTGCTGCTGACCATATTGCCGTCCTGGTCCATTACCTCGAATGAGGGCATCTTGTCGCCAATCTTAAGCATAATATCTCGTATTTCGTTTATAATTTGCAACTTTCATCCGTGCAGAGCTCCCTGCCGGGGATGGCTTTGATTTCTGGAGCGGATGTGCCTCGGAGCGCCGCTGCCACTTTGGAGGCCACCACCGTGCCAAGCTCTATACGGCCATTCTCATCAATCAGGTACAGCGAAGGAATCCACTTCACGTGATAGTCTGCACCAATCTTTGATTCCTTCTTTCCGGCGGGGTCGAACAGCTGTATGCCCGGCAGGGCGTTATCTGCGGCAAACTTCTTGAGTGCGGCGAAGTCACGGTCGTAAGATACCGAGACGAAAGTCACTTTGTCCGGGTCGGCTTCAGCGTACATAGCCTTCAGATCGGGTACCTCTGCACGACAGTCGGGGCACCACGATGCCCAGAACATCAGCACTACGCGCTTCCCGCGCAGTTCGCCCAGCCTCACAGGGAAGCCGTCCAGGTCATTCAGGGTAAAGTCCGGCGCCACCGCGCCGGGTTTCAGCAGCTCCGCGCCGTATTTTGCATCGGGGTCCTCTTCCTGCGGGGCTTGCGCCGTTTGCTGATTCAGGGCCGCCTGCTGCGCCTGCGCCGTCTGCGTCACTGTTTGCGCCTGCTCCGTGGGTGCGCCCAGCGCCGCGCCAGCCATCATCATCGCCATAATCAGTATCAGTTTATTCATTGGTTCAACTCAAATAATTCTCATACCCCAAAGGTATTGAAAAAAGGAGTAAAACGAAAAGGCTGCAATTGTTGACACTGGTAGGTGGTTGATATCCCAGATATCGAGTTCCAAAGGGGGCAGTTCGATGCCGTTTTCAAAAAAAGAGATATTCTTTTTTAGAAATAGAAATAATTGTAGATGAACCGTAGAAATATTCTTCACGGCAAAACATACTGTATTACTTAGCAGAATAATAAGGTAATCATCAAAGTTGACTGGGTGCTCGGATATTTTTGCGCAGCACCTGAAAATGAGGATATTGCGTGTGTTGCAACAGGCTAGACACTCTAAGAGGTAAAGCAGAATATTGTAGATGCCCTGCGATTCCACGTAGAGGGACTGCTTGAAGAAAGATACCCTGTCCCCGTCGAATTGACAGGAGAATGGGAGCCTGTATACGAACTTACTACTCGAGCCCAATTGAAATATGCCGACAATTACATCGTCAGGAAGTCTCTGGCTGGAGAAATGGAATTGCAGAGCAGCAATTGAGCCATTATACCAATGGGTAAAGACATCCCCGCCCCGAAATGCAGCTGCGCATCAGCGAAGGGATAAAGTCATTTGTCCCCGGCTGTCCGTTATCCTATAGTTATTTTGGTCTTTAGTCGCGAGTCGCATTCCCGATTTCCTGTGGACTCGAACAAATTATACCATTGCAGTTTTGTGCAAAGGTAATGTGCCTTACTGCCAAAATCTGGCAGGGTCAGTTGCCGGCAAAGTTTTCTCAGATCTTTCAGAATATTGCGGTATTTTTACGGTGCAATTAGTAATCTATTATGAGGCGCATTGTATTTATAGACTATATCCGTGTCATTGCGTGTTTTCTGGTGATGCTTGTCCACGCGGCGGAGAATTTTTATGCGGCGGAGGCGGCGTCGGGGCTGGCGGGCAGCGTTTCAATGCTGGCAAATGAGGCCAACCGGTTCTGGGTGGCTTTTTACGACGGATTCCTGGGCAGGGTCAGCGTGCCGCTGTTTATGATTGTGTCAGCATTCCTGCTGGTGCCGCTGAAGCCGGGGCAGACGATGACGCAATTCTATAAGCGGCGCTTTTTGCGCATCCTGCCGCCGATGCTGGCGTTTATGCTCATCTACACCTTCCTGCCGCTGGCCTGGGGTGGTATGACCTGGGAGCAGTCGCTGGCCGACCTCAAGCGCCTGCCGTTCAACTTTCCGTCTATGGCGGGGCATCTGTGGTTTATGTATCCGCTGATCAGTCTTTACCTGATTATCCCGATTGTTTCGCCCTGGCTGGAAAAGGCTTCCGCCAGGGAAGAGCGCATCTTTCTGGGGCTCTTTGTGGTATCCACCTTCATCCCCTGGATTCACCGGTTCATTACCGCCGAAGTGTGGGGAGAGTGTTTCTGGAACGGCTTCGGGGCTCTCTGGTATTGCTCCGGCTTCCTGGGCTACCTTGTGCTGGCGCACTATATCCATTACCACCTGAACTGGACTCGCAGCCGCAAACTCATTGTGGGTTTGATTTGCTTTATAGTGGGGGCGGCTTTCACCGGCTGGTCTTTCTGGTTTAAAGGCGTGCCGGGGCAGATGATTGACACGCCCGCACTGGAGTGGGCCTGGGAGTTCTGCACGCCCAACGTGCTGCTGGCCACATCCGGCATCTTCCTGGTCTTCTCGTGCATCGGGAAGGCGCAAACGCCGAGACTCATAGCCGCTCTCTCCAAGTACTCATTCGGTATGTACCTGATGCACCTGCTGTTCCTGGCGCCCATCGCATCCTGGATCATAGGTGGCAGCCCCGCATCGCCTGCCATCCCCGTGTGGCTGGCCGTTCCGGCGATTGCCGTCCTGACTTATATCTGCTGCGCAGTCACAACCAGCCTGCTTTCCAGGATTCCGGGAAGCAAGTGGATCATAGGATGCTGAAAAGTCTGTCCCCGCAGGGTTTGTTGATTATGAGCAGGTTGACTGACTTCGCCGCGATAGATTTTGAGACGGCCAATGAGTGCCCCAGCAGTGTATGCAGTGTGGGGGTGGTGGTTGTGCGCGGAGGGTGCGTCGAGGATACTTTTTACAGCCTGATCCATCCAGAGCCTGAGTATTACAAGTGGTTCTGTCAGCGGGTGCACGGCCTGTCTGCAGTGGATACGGAGGATGCCCCGGTGTTTCCGTTTGTCTGGGAAAAGATCGCCCCGCTCATAGAGGGGCTGCCGCTGGTGGCCCACAACGCCCGCTTTGACGAAGGATGCCTTAAAGCCGCCTTCCGCGTCTATCAGATGGACTATCCTGATTATCAGTTTTTCGATACTTTGGCGGCGTCGCGCCGGCATTTTGGCCGGCAACTGCCCGATCACCAGCTGCAGACAGTGGCCGCAGCCTGCGGCTTTGACTTGACCAATCATCATCACGCGCTGGCCGATGCCGAGGCATGCGCGTACATAGCAATGAAGATATTGTGACTTCTTGTTATATTTGTTGATACGGAGCATTTACCAATAAACAGACCATACGGTTATGAAAGCAAAAGCTTTTATCGTGTACATCTCACTTGGAATCGCCTTTGCGGCGGTGTCACTGTGGGTGATATTCTCTAAAGGTAAAAACGCCAAGGCCATCCGAACAAAATACAAACTGGGCGGTGCGATGATTGCAGCCTGGGTGCTTCTTTCTGCGACGAATTGCGAAGGACCCGGAATGTTTGTCTCCTGCTACGACCCGATTCCACCGGAAAATGAAATCGGTGTCGTCGCCAAGGATCAGAATGCCGCTACTCTTAAATGTGGGGATGTTCTTTCTGTAACGGTGTTGTCTCCGACATATAAAGAATATCGGATTACACTCACAACCAAAGATAATGAGTCAAGACTACTCCAGGAAGAGACCCTCATTCCTGATGCGGAGGAATTCGATAAGTATGTGTTTACCTTTGAGATTACACTTGCGGAAACTGATTATAAAGGACCGGTGGCTGTCAAGGTTTACGGGATAGATGAAGAGAAGGGTAATGTATTTGTCGGTGAGGACACGATTGAACTTCACTGATGAAGGAACGCCTCAACATAGGTAATATCATTTTTGAAATGACAGATGCCTGCAACCAGTGTTGCAGGTTTTGTTATAATTACTGGCGGGACGATAGCAGCCCGATCTCCAGGCCGGACCCTGCCAAAACCCGTCGGACTCTGCGAAAACTGCTCTCGCAGGCCACCGTCGGCACTGTTTCCTTTTCGGGCGGCGAGCCGATGCTGCTGGGCAATATTCACGATCTTGCGATGTTTGCCCGGCTTCGCGGCTGCAATGTCAATGTCCTCACAAACGGGACTCTGCTTACTGAAGATGCCATAGCCAACTTTGTGAGTCTTGGCGTAGGTGCTATCCAGATTCCATTGCTTAGTGCCGATGCCGGCATTCACGACTATCTGACGTCGCTGCCCGGCTCCTGGGAAAAGGCCTGGGTTGCGCTTGGCAAGGTGGCTGCCGCAATGCCGCAGGGGGCTTATGCTGTCCTGGTTATCACCAGAGTCAATGCACCGGGTGTGGCCGGGAGCCTGCAGCTGATTCACGATTTGGGTGTAAGAAACGTGATGGTGAACCGCTTCAACATAGGCGGTAACGGAATCAGGAATTCGGAAGAGTTAAAAATGGATCTTGCCACTTTAAGTCGGGCGTTTGCCGATGTTGAGTCTTTCGCTGCATCTCACCGGGAAATGCATATCGTCAGCGGCGTCTGCACACCCGTCTGCCTGATGGACCCTGCCGATTATCCCCATATTCTGTTCTCTGGATGCAGTACTGATTTGAGCCGCAGGCCGGTAGCTGTGTCGTGGCGCGGCGACGTACGCTTCTGCAACCATTCGCCCCACGTGCTGGGGAATATTTATGACAAACCTATCGCGGAAATACTGTCCGATCCGTCAGCTACTGCCCGATATGCCGCAGTGCCGGAAAAATGCCGCACCTGTCCCAGCTTAAAGATGTGCAACGGCGGCTGTCGCGCCGCCAGCGAACAACTCTATGGTACCTTTGACATTCCCGATCCGATACTGGCGGTGCGCTGCGACAATTAGCGCTGGAGGCGAAGCTCCTGACTATTAGTCCGATATAAATAATCACTCCACCTTGTTTTATTGAGCGATTATTTGTAACCCACAGTTACATAGTATTTTATCCTCCAGGGTGCAAAAATGATTTGCCCTTTTTTCTTTCTCTTGCGATATTTACACCAAAAGAGGATGTAAGATATGAAGGGAAGGATATCATTTCAGGCAGGTGCTGTCCAGCACGTTTATCAAAAGCATCATAGCGGTTTCATTATCTTTTATTCCGTTAAGGACTGCCTGGTATTCTTTACGATGTTTTCTATTGCCGCCTGTCGGTTCGGAGTCAAAATACTCGGGCTTTGTATTATGGTCGATCATATTCACGTGCTGGTAGATGCCCCCAACAATAAGCATCTCGGGAAGTTTGTGCGATATTATACAACGTGGTTCTCGCGCGCTTACAATAAATGGCACGGATTGAAGGGGCAGCTGTTCAAAAGACCGTTCGGTTTCGCGAGCAAATGCAGGTCTAAAGATATACGGAGTGCCATAGCGTACCTTTACAACAACCCGGTTGAGAAGCAGTTATGTGACAGGCCGGAGCAGTCTATGTGGAATTTTCTTGCATACGGGGCAAGTCACAATCCTTTCTCAGAGCCGTTAATGCTGGATAGAGTGAGTGCCCCTTTGCGTCGTGCAGTCCAAAAGGTCAGGAGTTTCAGGTCAGCGGATATCCCGATATCATACCGTCAATTAAGCAATATGTTTCTCTCGCTGGACCAGAAAGAGAAGATGCAACTTACAGATTACATTATCAGTACATATAATTGTGTTGACTTTGATGCCGTTGTAGATTATTTTGGGGGATATTCCGATATGGTTGCAGCCATAAACACGACCAAAGGAAGCGAGTACGCGATAAAAGAGGACTTTATATCAGGCTCCGACAGGATCTATATGAA
>CAMKTW010000056.1 GCA_946415795.1 uncultured Bacteroidales bacterium | reverse complement strand
AGCAGCGGAGAGAACAAGACGTGTGCTCTTCCGATCTAGCAGCGGAGAGAACAAGACGTACACTGTCCCCAACCTTATATCCGGCCGTTGCGGTGGCAAGGGTCTGGGGAATGACTATTATGCGGACCTGCTCTTCGCTGGCACCGCACACCCCCCTGGCGTGGCAAGTCGCACAAGCAGACTTGTTAACTATCTCAACTTCAATTGATTCTGCATTAATCGAGACAATTTTACCTTCGTGAATTATTTTTGAGGGTTGCTTACTCATCAATCAGTAGAGGTTAAAAAGCACTTGAGTCCCGACGCACCCGTCAGCAAGCCGTTTATCTTACCCACCGCGATAGATGTTGAAAATTCTACTATTGTCCTGGAAGCGTCCGGCGTTATCCAGAGATAGATAGGCGCCAGCGCATCCCCTTTGCTGGAGACGGCGATTACAGACTCTTTGTCGAGCTGTTCGGCCCCTTTGCGGGGGATGACCTTCAACACATACTTTTCAGTGGCTACGGTACCTATGCCAGATACCTTCTTGTTCTCATCTTTCTCATAGCTGATAAAGACATCGTTTACGTTGCAGTCAAGGGCGCACATAATGTGGATGGTCCTGCCACGTTTCACGGCATCCAGATCGGCAGAGCGCACCGCATAAAGCATAGTGATAACATCGTATATCACTATGTCGCAGTTAAATACTGTATCGCGGACCGGGCGGGTGCTTTTCTCTACGTGAGCTTTAAGGCTCTTGCCGCCGTTGCTCCAGGAATAATTGTTCCGTGCCCAGTAGCTGCCTTCTGTCTGCTCGCGGGTGAAGGCCAGCGGAGTGAGGTCAGAGGTGGCGAAACGGCTGTCGTAATTGTACTGGACCTTAACCAGGCTGGCCACAAAATTACTGGTGGCGCCTTTGGTCACGAGATGAAAACTTGGGGTGCCGTTGTAATCCTCTTCTTTAAGGTCAAAGGAGAGCTTTGCTATATCTGCGTTTATCACGCCCCATTTGTAATGGAGCTTATATGCGAGCCTTTCGCCACCGCCGAACGGGTGGTTCTGGGCCTTGAGTGAGGCAGTGACCGCCGCAATGAAAAAGAGAGTCAGCAGGATTATTCTAAAACGTTTCATTGTCAAAATCCAGGTTTGCTGAAGTAGAATTCAAATTTGACTCCACATTTTCATATTTGACATCAGAATCTGCATTATACATCGTATTCGCATCCACGAACCGCGCCTCTTCCTTTATGAAACGCATCTCCACATCCTTGGTCTCTCCGTTACGGTGCTTGGCTATAATCAGCTCTGTATAACCGGGATACTCGTTGGGGGTCTCCACCCCGACTACCTCCGGACGGTGGATGAACATCACGATGTCGGCATCCTGCTCGATCGCTCCCGATTCGCGAAGGTCGCTCAGCTGGGGACGCTTGTTTCCGCCGCGGGTCTCCACGGCACGGCTGAGCTGCGAGAGGGCGATGATGGGGACATTCAAATCCTTTGCGATGCCCTTAAGCGAACGGGATATGGCAGAAACCTCCTGCTCGCGCATACCGCGCAACTCGGGCGGACCGGTCATCAGCTGCAGGTAGTCTATAATGATAAGTTTTACCTTATGGACGCTCACCAAGCGGCGGGCCTTTGCCCGGAATTCATAGATTGAGATATTGGATGTGTCGTCAATCCACAGCGGAGCCCGTGAAAGGCGGGTGATCCGCTCGTTGAACAGCTTCCAGTCCTCCGGGTCACGGAACTTTTTGGCACCCCATATCTTACTGCTTTCCAACCCCGTCTCGCTCACCAGGATACGCTTCACGAGCTGCGTCTCTGCCATTTCAAGGGAGAAGAGCGCAACCGGAATATTGTGCTCGACGGTCATATTGCGGGCCATTGTGAGCACGAACGCCGTTTTACCTACCGACGGCCTGGCCGCCAGTATAATAAGGTCTGACTTCTGCCATCCATAGGTCACCTTGTCGATGCCGAGATATCCTGAAGGGACACCGGAAAGTCCGTCCTGACGGCTCTGCCCCTCCTGAATCTCGTCTATCGCACGGTTAAGCACACTGCTCACCAGCGAGGTGTCCTTGCGCATATTGCGGTCGGCGAGTTCAAAGATATCCTGCTCTGCGGTCTGGAGCAGGTCGTCCACCGGCATCGCATCTTCGTATGCAAATTTCTGGATGTTGTGCGAGATGGATATCAGTTCACGCTGGATATACTTCTGCAGCAGTATCTTGCAATGATAATCCGTATTGGCGGCAGCGCTTATGCGCATACTTATCTCGCTCAGATACGTTATACCCCCGGCATCTTCCAGCTCACCCCGCCGGGAGAGTTCATCTGCGACGGTAAGGATATCCACCTTATCGTTGCGGGAAGCTATCTCCTTTATGGCGGAGAATATCTTGCGATTGGACTCCTTGTAGAAACATTTGTCATTGAGCTGGTCCAGCACGTCGGAGATAACCTCGTCCTCAAGCATCATTGCGGCCAGCACAGCCTCTTCGATCTCTATCGCCTGAGGTGGCTTAAGTCCGCTTTCCGCAGATATCTGGGCAATATCCGCACGTTTCTGTTTCTTGGGAGCCGGCACTGAAAAATGCAGTTTGTGTACTACTTAAGCCTCTTCTGGCTTGTAGTCGTTCTTGTACTCAGGATTCACGAGAATACGGCCGCAATATTCGCACACGATAATCTTCTTGCCCTGGATAATGTCGAGCTTGCGCTGCGGGGGAATCTGGTTGAAGCACCCGCCGCAAGCTTCGCGTTCTATGGTAACAACCGCCAGATGATTCTTGGCAGCGCCGCGTACGCGGTTGTAAGCCACCATCATACGCTCGTCAATCTTCTTCTGGAGTTCCTCCTTCTCTGCCTGGAGTTTCTCCTCGGCAGCTGCAGTCTCCTCTATGATGGTCTCGAGTTCCTTTTTCTTATCCTCGAGGTTGGCCTCAAAGATTGCCAGACGCTCACGGGTGGCTGCAATGAGGTCGCGCTTTTCCTGAAGGTCGCGCTCGCACTCGCCGATGCGCTTCTCGCAAACCTGCTGCTCCAGGGTCTGATATTCGATCTCTTTGCCCAAAGACTCGTATTCGCGATTGTTCTTGACGTTGTCCTGCTGTTTGGTGTATTTCTCCACCAGCATAGCTGCCTCTTCGATAGCGTGCTTGAAATCGGCTTTCTTCTTCTCTATCTGCTCGATGTCAGCCTCTGCGTTTGCTATACGGGTGTTGAGCCCGGCAACCTCGTCCTCCAGGTCCTGGACCTCCAGGGGGAGTTCTCCGCGCTGCAGATGAATCTTGTCGATTGCAGTATCTTTGATCTGTATCTGATAGAGCGTACGCAGTTTCTCGTCCATAGTGATGCCGTCGGCATCGTTCACGCTCTTGGCTACCGACACGAAGGTTTCCCTCTCGTCGATAGGGGTAACTATTGTCTGTTTAACCTTTTTTGTTGCCATAATAAGCTGGTCTCAAAAGTAATATATTGGATTTCTGTCTTCTCTTGTCCGCAGAACTGCAAAGGTATTTATTTTTTTACTAAGTACCGAAAATAGTTTGTCAACTATGTCAATTTCACTCTCAAAATGACCGATATCGAGTAAAATGAACCCTTTTTCTGTAAAAAATTGATGATAACTCAGATCGCCGCAGATATAGGCTTGCGCCCCGCTTGCAAGGGCGGTCTCAACCAGGGATGAACCGCTCCCGCTGCACAGCGCCACCTTCTCTATCACACCTTCTATCGGGCGTGAGGTACGGATGGCCTTGAGAGAAAAACGCTCTTTTACGAAAGAGATGAACTCTCCGCACGCCATCGGCCTCTCCAGGAAACCGGTAAGCCCGAAGCCGTCTTCGCTCAGTATTTCACGCCGGGTGAGCCCCAGCCGCTCCGCCATCAGGTAATTTACCCCCTCCCCCGCCTTGTCTGCGTTGGTGTGTGCCGCATATACGGCTATGTCGTTTTTGATGGCCAGGGTGACGGTCTCCCCCAGGAAAGTATCGGGAGATATCCTTTTCAATCCGTGGAATATCAGCGGATGGTGGGTTACGACCATATTTGCACCGCGCTCCACAGCCTCCCTGATGAGAGCCGGAGTGCAGTCGAATCCCACCAGCACGCCTGTGACTGAAGCGTCGCCGCTGCCGATGCACAGTCCGGTGTTATCCCAGCCGGCAGCGCTCTCCAGAGGGGCAAACTCCTCTATTATGCGGGCTACATCGCAGACTTTCATAACTTAGATTTCGTCGTGTACCTGCTGAAGCATATCGCGTATCTCCTTGAGCCGGAGCGCCACCTGAGCCCTGTTGTCTCCCCCTTCTGCCTTGTTCTTGAGCATTTTACCCGCACCGTCAAGGGTCATACCGCGCTCTTTGATGTAGTAATGAAGCTTCTTGAAGGTCTCCACGTCATCAGGCGAAAACAGGCGGTTGCCTTTTTTGTTGCGCATAGGGTTAATCAGATCGGGATAGGTGTTGGCCCAGAAACGTACGGCAGAGGTGCTCTCGCCCAGTATTTCGGCCACTTCACCGATTGTGTAACAGATTTTTGCCATATAGAGTGTGAATTTTTCTTCAAATATAATCAATCCAGCGATTGTCCGGTAGTATTTGCCAATAATAGCATATCGCTGTACGCTGAAGGAGAAAGATTGGCAAAGAAATAATTGACCGGATCCAGTGCGCGCCCCCCCTTGCGGACTTCATAGTGGAGCGACGTAGAGAACGATGCTCCCGAATTGCCCACCTTGCCTATAACCTTGCCCCGCTTGACCTTCTGGTTGATAGCCACATAAATGTCGCTCAGATGGGCATAGGTCGTGCGCAGCCCGTTGCCGTGGTCGATTATCACCATATTTCCCAGGCCCTTGTTCTGCCTGAGCACCTCCACCACCACTCCGCCCCCCGTAGCAGCCACATCGGTGCCATAGGGGGCCATCAGGTCAATCCCGGTGTGGCCGGCAAAGGTCTTGAAAAACGGATTGATCTTCTTGCCGGTGGTAGCGCCGGTGCGGGCTATCGTAAGGTTATCCAGCGGGATGACGGAAGGGAAGTTCTCTTTGTTGAAATCCTTGTCGGCCAGACAGTCGTTTATGGCCTTGATCTGTCTCTCTACCTGACTAGCAGTGCGCACAAGGTCTGCCAGCGTCTGGCGAGACGATTCTATGAGCTGCTCCTCATCCGCCTCAAAATACTGCTCCAGTTCCTCTTCATCGCCGCCCCCCGTCAAGCCCTCCGCCGTAGGAGGATCCACATTGAAAATATTGTGGTAAATCTGGTTGTCGCGAGCCTGGAGCCCTTTTATCACATCTTCCACGAGGAGGTTGCGCTCCAGCAGGTTATCGTAATGCTCCTGGAGATATTCGTTCTCATCCTTCAGAACCCTGTCCTCCCTGCCGGTATAAACCAGCTCATAAATGCCGTAAAGGACAAGTGCAACCAGAAGTCCCCATAGCAGATATCTCATATACTGGTTCAGTTTCATCCGTCAATCCTCATTGTTATCGGCAGCAGTTACCAAGGTCATATACTCCTTGGGGGAGATGTTCTTGTCAAAATAGTTCCAGGGATTCACCTGAAGGGTATTATACAGCACCTCGTAGTGGAGATGGGGGCCGGTGGCGCGTCCGGTGCTGCCAATGGTGCCGATCTGGTCGCCACGGTGTATCTTCTGACCCTTTTCAACATTCGCAGAATGAAGGTGGCCGTAGCGTGTGGCGTAACCAAAACCGTGATTTATATCCACGACATTGCCGTAACCGTGGAAATTGAACTGCACGTCAGACACGACCCCGTCGGCCGCGGCATAAACCGGAGTGCCGCGGGGACCGGCGATATCGGTACCGCTGTGGAAGATGACATTGCCCATAATCGGGTGGATACGGTATCCGAAGGGGGACGTGATGGTGATGTCGTGCCCGGGGCATACCGGCATCAGAGAGGGGATAAACCTGGTCATATCCTCTATCTTCATCGCAACCTTCTCTATATCGTCGTAAGAGAGCGACTGCAGATAGGCACGGACCTCAATCACATCCTGGTCACGGGCAGATTCAGTGAGTAACCGGGCGTTGGGAAACCCCTTGAACACATCGTAGCGCGATTCACTGCCATAACCGGCGCCCCGGACCTCGGGCGGCAGTTCGTCCATACCGTATATGGGGCGATATACCTTGTTGTCGCGCATCTCCAGCTCAGACATCCGCTCGTTCTGTATGGCGGTGCGCTGCCCCAGATATTCTATCTTCTCCATCAGCCGTGCGTTCTGCTTTTTGAGCACCATCTGACGGATGCCCGGGAGATGGAACACACTGCCGTTGAGCAGCAGATACAGCCCGAAAATCACCACCCCCACCGCCAGCGA
This sequence comes from uncultured Bacteroidales bacterium, assembly GCA_946415795.1. Lineage (GTDB taxonomy): Bacteria > Bacteroidota > Bacteroidia > Bacteroidales > UBA932 > Equibacterium. The sequence continues at coordinate 2,759 of CAMKTW010000056.1, read as the reverse complement.
AATAAGCGCGTCGCGACCGGATGGTGCAGGGTGCTGCCTGCCCTGGTTATCCTCCACTGGCGTGTCGTTGTATGTGATTCTTGCCGATGACATATTCAAAGCAGAGAAAAATTCTGCAATAATTGTGCTAAGTTACAAAAATTGATTTTAGAAAGTTATCTTTGCAGTTTAGTTGTAAATTTCAACCTATTATATCATAAAATGACTTCAAAAGAGATCAGAAAAACCTTTTTGGATTTCTTTGCATCCAAGGGACACACAATAGTACCGTCGGCTCCGATGGTGGTCAAGAACGACCCTACCCTGATGTTCACCAATGCCGGAATGAACCAGTTCAAGGATATATTCCTGGGCAACAAGAGCTCTGCGTTCAACCGCGCCGCCGACACCCAGAAATGTCTCCGCGTGAGCGGCAAGCACAACGACCTGGAGGAGGTGGGACACGACACCTACCACCACACTATGTTTGAGATGCTGGGCAACTGGAGCTTTGGCGACTACTTCAAGAAAGAGGCGATAGGCTGGGCCTGGGAACTGCTCACCGGGGTGTATAAGCTCGATAAGAGCCGCCTTTACGCCACCGTATTCGAGGGGTACGCCCCCGACGGCCTGGAGATGGACAGCGAGGCCCGCGGTTACTGGCAGCAGTACCTGCCCGACGACCATATCCTGCTGGGCAACAAGCACGACAACTTCTGGGAGATGGGTGACACCGGTCCCTGCGGCCCCTGCAGCGAGATTCACATCGACCTGCGCGACGAGGCTGAAATCGCAGCCAAACCCGGGCGCGAACTGGTCAACGAAGGCCACCCGCTCGTCATTGAGATATGGAACCTTGTGTTTATGCAGTACAACCGCAAGGCCAACGGCTCCCTGGAGAACCTCCCCGCAAAACATATCGACACCGGAATGGGCTTTGAACGTCTCTGTATGGCCCTTCAGGGGAAAAAGAGCAATTACGATACCGATGTCTTCACCGGTATGATCAGCGCCATCGCCGCTCTCTGCGGCAAGAGCTATGATGAAGGCGGGCAGACGGCAGTTGCGATGCGCGTGATTGCCGACCATATCCGCGCCATAAGTTTCTCGATAGCGGACGGTCAGCTCCCCAGCAACAACAAGGCGGGCTATGTGATCCGCCGCATCCTGAGGCGCGCAGTCCGCTACGGCTACACTTTCCTCGACCTCAAGGAGCCGTTCCTATGCCTGCTGGTTCCCACCCTCGTTGCCGAAATGGGCGACGCATTCCCGGAGCTCCGCGCACAGCAGATTCTCATCACCCGCGTGATCAAGGAAGAGGAGGACGCCTTCCTGCGCACGCTTGACAAGGGCATCCGCCTGATGGACAATATTATGGAGAAATCGAAGGAGACCAAAATTATCAGCGGCAAAGATGCCTTCACGCTTTACGATACCTTCGGTTTCCCGATTGACCTGAGCGAACTTATCGCACGCGAAAACGGCTTCCAGATAGACCTGCAGGAGTTCAACGTTGAACTCGAGAAGCAGAAAGAGCGCGCACGCAACGCCACCTCGATACAGACAGGCGACTGGGTGGAGCTGCTGCCCGATTCACAAAGCGAGTTTGTCGGCTACGACACCACTGAAACCGACTCCCGCATCGTCAAATACCGCACCGTTACCGCCAAGAACAAGGAGCAGATACAGATAGTGCTGGACACCACTCCCTTCTATGCTGAGATGGGCGGCGAGGTCGGCGACACCGGTGAGATCCGCTCTGCCGACGGCGAACGACTCCAGGTGCTCAACACCATCAAGGAGAACGGCCTTGCCATACATCTGGTGGACCATCTGCCCGGTGACCCCACCGCAGATTTCCACGCTACCGTGGATGTGGAGCGCCGCACCAACATCCAGAACAACCACACTGCAACCCACCTGCTGCACTATGTGCTGCGCAAGATACTGGGCACCCATGTTGAGCAGAAGGGTTCTTACGTGGGCGCAGCATCGTTCCGGTTTGACTTCTCGCACTACGAGAAGGTATCCAAAGAGACACTGGACAAAGTTGAGCGTATGGTCAACGCCCTTATCCGTGCTAACGCCCCGCTGGAGGAGTTCCGCGACATCAGCATAGACGAGGCTCGCAACCGCGGCGCTATGGCGCTGTTCGGCGAGAAATACGGTGACAAGGTCCGGATGATCAAGTTCGGCGACTCTGTTGAACTCTGCGGCGGATGCCACGCCCCCGCCACCGGCAACATCGGTTACTTCAGGATTTTGAACGAGAGCGCCGTCGCTGCAGGAGTGCGCCGCATAGAGGCCACCACGGGCATCAACGCAGAACTCTCCGTGGACGTACTGGAAGATATCCTCGAGAAGGTGCGCGCAATGTTCAACAACACCGGCGACCCGGCCGCCGCCATCAGCCGCATAATTGAGGAGAACGAGCAGTACAAGAAATCATTCGAGTCCATCCAGAAAGAGAAGATTGCCGATATGAAGGCCTCTCTGGTACGCAATGCCGCAACCATCAACGGCAAGACGCTCATCACCCTCACCGAGTGCCCGTCTATGGACATAGCCAAGAGCATAGCCCACGACCTGCACGCAGAGAGTTCAAACACCGCATTTGTGGCCGCGTTCGAATCTGTGGACCACAAGCCCTGCCTTGTGGTGATGTACACCGACGACCTTGTGGCGGGTGGCTTCGATGCCGGCTCTGACATACGCCAGGCGGCACAGTTCATCCAGGGCGGCGGCGGCGGACAGAAGTTCCTCGCCACGGCCGGCGGCAA
>CAMKTW010000055.1 GCA_946415795.1 uncultured Bacteroidales bacterium | reverse complement strand
TTCCGTGGAGGTCTGGCTGGAGAGCTCGATCTTAGCCTTCTCTGCAGCCTCTTTCAGACGCTGGAGCGCCATCGGGTCTTTACGGAGATCGACGCCGGGGTTATCCTTCATAAACTCCTCTGCCAGCCAGTCGATAATCTTGTGGTCAAAGTCATCACCACCCAGGTGAGTATCACCGTTGGTAGATTTTACTTCGAACACTCCGTCGCCGAGTTCAAGGATGGAGATATCGAAGGTACCGCCGCCGAGGTCGAACACAGCCACCTTCATATCCTTGTTCTTCTTGTCAAGACCGTATGCCAGGGCGGCTGCGGTAGGCTCGTTCACGATACGCTTGACAGTAAGGCCAGCAATCTCACCGGCCTCCTTGGTAGCCTGACGCTGAGAGTCGCTGAAGTATGCCGGAACGGTAATGACAGCTTCGGTCACGGTCTGTCCCAGATAATCTTCTGCAGTCTTCTTCATCTTCTGGAGAATCATTGCAGATATCTCCTGGGGAGAGTAGAGACGGTTGTCTATCTTGACACGCGGGGTGTCGTTGTCGCCGCGTTCCACTGCAAAGGGCACACGGTTGATCTCAGTCTGTACTTTTGAATACTTCTCGCCCATAAACCTCTTGATAGAGTAGATGGTGCGCTGAGGATTGGTGATTGCCTGACGCTTTGCAGGGTCACCTACTTTACGCTCGCCGTTGTCGGTGAACGCTACGATGGACGGAGTGGTACGCTTGCCCTCACTGTTAATGATGACGGCGGGTTCGTTGCCTTCCATCACGGCAACGCACGAGTTGGTAGTACCAAGGTCAATTCCAATAATTTTTCCCATAGTTGTATGTTTTTAAATTTCTTTTGTCAGTTTTGCTTGTCGGCAGAAGAAAATACGAAGATTATGCCATCGGCCAAAATATGACACAATGGCAGAAAGAGGAGAGTGATGATGCCGGGAAACTACTCCTGCACGAATGGCGGCCACTCTACAGGCGCCACCACTGTGACAGGTTCTTTGCGGGTCGGATGCGTGAACGTGATGCTGCGGGCGTGCAAACTGATGCCCCCGTCGCGGTTGCTGCGCGGAGCGCCGTACTTCAAATCGCCCTTGATGGGACAGCCGATGCCGGCCATCTGACAGCGGATCTGGTGGTGACGGCCGGTGAAGAGTTCCACCTCGACCAGGGTGTAACGGTCAAACTTGCGCAGAGTGCGGTATCTAAGACGCGCCTGCTTGGCGGCGGGATTGCCGTTTTTGCATATATATGATTTATTCTGCTTCTCGTTGCGCACCAGCATATCTGTCAATTCTGCCCCGGCAGGACTTGGCGCGGCGCATGTCAAGGCCCAGTAAATCTTGCTGACGCCTCCGGTGCGGAAAGCTTCATTCAGCCGTTCCAGCGCTTTCGAAGTCTTTGCAAACATCGCTACCCCGCTCACCGGCCGGTCGAGGCGGTGCGGCACCCCCATAAACACGTGGCCCGGCTTGCCGTCGCGCTGTGCGATAAAGGCCTTCAGGGTTTCGCCAAGCGGCTCGTCGCCCGTTTTGTCGCCCTGCACAATCTCCCCCACGCGTTTGTTGATTACCAGCACGTGGTTGTCTTCATACAGGATGCGGGAGGCTATATCCTCAAAAAGATTGCCCGGGAGTTCGTTATAAATCATATCATCAAGTCTTTATTCGCTTTGCCGGCACGTATCTGGGTAGAAGATATATTCACCAGGGAGGCGTCCGCGAGATACTTTGCGCCATATTTCTTGCACTTGCGCTTGACATAATACCCCTTGCGAGGATATACCCAGATTTCAAAACCGTTCACAATCTCTTCCCACTCGCGCCACCGCTCTATGCCGACGATATTGTCCGCGCCCATCGCAATCACAAAGTCGGTGTCGGGTTCGGCCTGCCGCAAAGCGCGCAGGGTATCTATAGTGTAATTGGGCTTGGGCAGATGAAACTCTATGTCGGACACGACCACATCGGGGCACAACTCTGCCACCTTCTCCCGGACAGCAGCCAAACGGCCTGCGGCCGTGTCGTCACCGCCGATCTTGAAAGGACTCTCCGGAGAAACTATCATCCTCACCTGGTCAAAACCCTTGCGGCGCAGATAGTTGAGGATAGCCAGGTGCCCTGCGTGCATCGGATTGAAGGTACCAAAGTAGAGCGCGACCCGGCGGCGGCCAGTTCAGTATTGATCAAGCAACCCTTCTGCCTCCTTCAGACATTCGTCCAGGTTGTCATTGACCAGCACATAGTCAAACTGCGGAGCGTATGCCATCTCTTCCCGGGCCTTGGCCACACGCTCTTCGATGGCCTGCGGGGTATCTGTGCCGCGCTTGATGAGACGCTCGCGCAAGACCTCGACAGATGGCGCCTGGATAAAGACCGACAGGGCGTCATCGCCAAAAATCTTCTTGAGGTTGACGCCTCCCTTGACATCGACGTCAAAGGCTATGATGTGCCCGGCACCCCAGATGCGCTCCAGCTCCGCCTTGAGCGTACCGTAATAGCGACCCTTGTACACCTGCTCATACTCCACGAATTCATCGTTGGCGATGCGGCGCTCGAACTCTTCGTTTGTAAGGAAATAATACTCCACGCCGTCCTTTTCCGTGCCGCGCGGAGGCCGGGAAGTTGCAGATATGGACAGTTCCAGGTCAGGGCACTTGGAGAGCAGGTGATTCACAACCGTGCTCTTGCCGCTTCCTGAAGGTGCCGAAAAAATAATTACTTTCCTTTTCATAAAGGCAAATTTAAGTTTTTTGTATAAATTTGCGTGCTCTAAAAAGCGATATACTCAATTATTCAAATATTAATTCAAACTATGGTTTCTTACAAAGAATTGGGCCTTGTGAACACCCGCGAGATGTTTGCAAAGGCTATCGACGGCGGATACGCAATCCCCGCTTTCAATTTTAACAATATGGAGCAGTTGCAGGCCATCATTATGGCTGCTGCAGAGACCAAGAGCCCCGTTATCCTGCAGGTGAGCAAAGGCGCTCGTGCATACGCAAACCAGACCCTTCTCCGCTATATGGCACAGGGTGCTGTAGAATATGCAAAGGAACTCGGCTGGGAGAAACCCCAGATCTGCCTTCACCTGGATCACGGCGACAGCTTCGAGACCTGCAAGAGCTGCGTTGATTTCGGCTTCTCTTCAGTTATGATCGACGGTTCTTCCCTCCCTTACGACGAGAACGTAGCCCTCACCAAGAAGGTCGTTGAATATGCACATCAGTTCGATGTTACCGTTGAGGCTGAGCTCGGCGTGCTCGCTGGCGTAGAGGATGAGGTTTCTGCAGAGGAATCCCACTATACCAAGCCTGAAGAGGTCGTTGACTTCGTAAGCAAGACCGGTTGCGACTCCCTCGCTATTTCTATCGGTACTTCTCACGGCGCATACAAGTTCAAACCCGAGCAGTGCACACTGGATCCCAAGACTGGCCGTCTGGTTCCCCCGCCGCTGGCATTTGACGTGCTCGAGGGCGTTGAGAAACAACTCCCCGGCTTCCCCATCGTTCTCCACGGTTCTTCTTCAGTTCCCCAGGACGAGGTTGACACCATCAACGCACACGGCGGCAAACTCCAGGCAGCTGTCGGCATCCCCGAGGAGCAGCTCCGCAAAGCAGCCAAGAGTGCAGTTTGCAAGATCAACATCGACTCCGACTCCCGTCTGGCAATGACCGCAGCCATCCGTCGCGTATTCGACGAGAAACCCGCCGAGTTTGACCCCCGCAAATATCTGGGTCCTGCACGCGACAATATGAAGAAGCTCTACATCCACAAGATCGTGAACGTTCTCGGTTCCGACGGTAAAGCTGAGTAATACTTAAAACTACCTATAGAAAACGGTCTCCTTTACGGGAGGCCGTTTTTTGTCAGTATGTAACCGTAAGGTAATCCCAATGGTGACCGCAGCTGATGGAGAACTGGTCGTCGGGCGAGTCGAGACGGCCGTGAGTGTGATAAAGGTTATTTATGTGGGAACCCATCCTGGCAATGAACAGCGGCACTCCCACCCCCTGTGCGGCAGCCCCCCATAGAAAATTCCCAAAGTTGTAGATATTGTGCGCCACATACCCCTCTTTTGAGCTGTGAGTCAGATAGAACTCGTTAGGGTGGATATCGTGGATGCAGGTCCTTGCAAAATCAAGTCTTTGACCATAGTTGCTATTGAGGGCAAGGAATATAAACCCCCTTAAGAATCCGAAACTCCTGTCGCCGGGCATCACCCCGACGCGATTGAGGCTGCTCCTGATCCGCTCCCCGGTTACCAGACGCAGGCGGGTGTCCGGGCAGAACTGCTTTGGGTCGCGAACCGGGTCGGCAAGCCTGGCGACTATAGTTTCTGCCCCGTATCCCAAAGGGAAGATAACTCTGCCACTCGCAGAAGGGAGTTTCACCCTGGCAAGATAGATCCCGTCTTCATCAAAGAGAAAATCATCCCCGGCCTGTACATCAACCTCGATTTCAGGATGCAGATAAGAATAATCGTACGCCTTGAGCAAACGGATTCGCTCATTGACACTGCCCGGCAGGCTGTCGCCTGGAGCAAACTCTACGCGCCTGAGGAGTCTCCCGTCTGCAGAATAATCCTCTTTTTGCATCAGATGACCGCCAAGGTAGCGGTCCACCGTACTGCGCACAACTCCGGAGGTGTCGCTTACGACGGTTGTCACAGACTTGTTGCACACCTCCCCCTCATAAGTATAATCCAATTGGCTCACCAATTGACCATCTCCGTCCCGGTGGATGATGCCGCTCACCCGTGACACGGTGTCTGAGAAGAAAAAATCAGAATTCCAGCCACCCTCCAGGGAAAAGCCGGAGAGGACTCCCCCGTCAAACTTCAACAGATATGTTATGAAAACAGAGTCAGCTTTCACGCGGAGTTCCCCACTTTCTGCGTCAGAGTCGAGCAGTGCGGAAATTCCCAAAGAATCTATGCGGTTAGGAACTACGTGAAGTGTGTCACAGCCCGACTGTATTCCCCATACCGGCTCCCTGTCTGAGAAAAAGCGGAGGGAGACTCCGGATTGAACGGGGATTGTGATATCAGCCGGAATATTTTTGCAGGCACACTGTGACCAGCCCGTCAGGGGGAAGAACAATCCGGAAAGGAAAACCAGTCCGGTAATGAACCGGGACAGTTTCATCAGACCGGCTACTGTTTATCCTCGATATGCAGATAGAAGCACATCGGGGCGTAGGCGGGATATGTGTCGGAAGATGCGGATCCGTAAGCCAGATTGGACCAGAAAAAGGCGATGGCCTCCTCAGAATACTTCATCCGGCCGACAGCCATTGCGAAGCCTTTGAGCACATCACTGCTGTAGCTTCTCGAGCCGTCGCCGCCAATCGTATAGCCGTTGGGATAATAGGTCACCGACAATGAGTTGTACGTATTGCCGACCTTGTACAGGCCATAAACCTTGGCTGTATCCTGGATGTTGGTGTCGAAGCAGAACCCGTCGAGCAGTTTGCCGACATAGCGGACCTTTACGCTGGTGGCACTGGGAATTGTGTCGCCCGGATTGTCGCTCTTCTTGAGTTTGAGCATATAAAACCCCTCGCAAATGGAATCAAGCCCGTTGTAGTGCTCCTTGGCAAACTTTTCCAGCTTGTCGATCTGATATTTGTTCATATCGTTCACCACATCCACCACCTTGAGGTCGTAGATGAAGTTCTGGGTCAACGCCGGCTCGGTACCATCGTTGCCGTATGACTTGTAGTACTTTTTAAGTTCCTTGGGATAGTCGTATGTGGTCGCCTCGGGAGGAAGCAGGAACTGGGCAGAACCGCCGGCGTTCAGGGTCCTGACAAAATTCTCTACCGGGGTGTACAGCTTGTAATTGCCAAACTGCATAATTTCCGGGCCATAATACTTAGTGGGGCTGTATGTTCCCATCTTTCGGGCTACCTCCTCAGTGGTGTACTTGGTGTAATTGCCGTCAAGGTCCCTCGCCGTATAATCTATCATCACATAAGAAGTGTCGCCGATCACCGCGCCCTTTCCAACCGTCTTCTCAAACACCTAGAGCCCGTTCTGGTCAGCATCAATCACGCCCCCCTTGTTTACTCTCATCCAAGCCTCGCGGATACGCTTCTGGGCGGTGAGGTTGTCTTCCGTCTCATACTGGGCGCAAGAAGCGGCCAATGCAACAACAGCCGCCAACGCCACAACTGTTCTGAATATTCTACGCATTATTGTGGTTTGATATCATTCATTAAAACTTCAAACAGCAGCGCCTGGTCACGTCCGATGCCCGCCACCGTCTTGTCATATCCATACTTGCAGGAGAAAACTATGTACGACTTCTCTCCGGGGCACATCCCCTCGATACCCAGTTCCAACCCCTTGATCATTTCTCCCTGGCCAAGGATGTGGATAGCGTCGCCGGTGGTGAAAGCAGAGCCGATGCTTCCGTTGAACTGGTAGCCCACATAAGAGAAGTTCACCAGATCGCCGCGGACGGCAAAATGGGTGCTGTCGCCCTCTTCCAGAACGATGCGGTTCACCCCGCCGTTGAAAATAACCGGCGCACCGGAGTACTTGGACTCAATAAAGCTGGTTATCTTCTCGTCCTGCGTTACGGCCGTGTTGGCGAGCTGGTTTTCACAGCTGCACAGCAATATCACAAGGCTCAATATGTATGACAATCTTTTCACTGTGCAAAAAATTCATTGACTTTGCTCTCAAAATAATCCGGCACCTGGGCCAGCGGCATATAAAGCCTGCCTCCGGAAGCATTCTTATGTCCCCCTCCATTGCAATATCTGTGCGCAAAATCATTCACGTCAATATTCCCTTTGCTGCGGAGAGAAACTTTTATGAACCCTATATCTTCCGTAAACAAGGCCGTCATCTGTATATCCTTGATAGAGAGCGGCAAATTCACAAAACCCTCGCTGTCGCCCCGCACAAAACAATACTCATCCTTCTCTGCTGTGCTGAGGGTGAAATATGCCACGTGCAGACCCGCGAAACGCATATTATCCTTAAGCATATACCCCATCAGGCGCATCCTCGACCGGGAAAATGACCGGAAGACGGCGTCGAACAGGTAATCCCTGTCCACCCCCCTCGCCTGAAGCGCCGATACTGCCAGATATGTTGAGGGGAAAACGCTGTTTGCGAAATTGTTGGTATCGGTCAGAATGCCGACCATTATTGCGGAGGCGCACTCCAGGGAGAGTTTCTCAATGTCACCCTCCACCCCGGGCTGACGCAGCAGCACGTCGTACAGAAGTTCGCAGGCCGACGAGACCTCCGTATCTGATATCACCACGTCAAAGTTCTCAGTCTTTGGATTCAGGTGATGGTCTATCAGCACCTTGCTCACACCGGCGGCTGAACTTTCCACCACTTTTGAAACGGCGCCGGAGCGGTCTATCCCATTCATATCCAGAAATATCAGGAGGTCGGCCGCTGCGATTGCCTGTTCACAGGCCAGAGCATCTTCATTATAGTAAGACGCCGCCCCTGAAGGTATCAGGAAATCGAAATTGCCGGGCAGGCGGCTGGCAACGACAATGTGTGGATTCTTTCCGATACCCGTAAGGTAATGATACATCCCTAAAGCGCTGCCAATCGAATCTCCATCGGGGTTTTCGTGACCAAAAATCACAATATTGCCCGCAGAACAGACCAGACTGTGCAGTTTATCTTCATTGATGGTTACACGCATCTTTTCACACCGTTTATAACTGCAAAATTAAAAATATCTTGCAAGCACTAAATATATTTTTTACTTTTGAGAGTTATTTTGACATTCCGTGGATTATAATTACACTTAAATATGAAAAAGGTTCTCACTTACATCGTATTCCCAATCATCATCCTGGTGCTTGTGTTCCTGCTTGTCAAGAGCATTCAGCAACCTTTGAAATTCAACAAAGAGAAGGCCATCAGAGAGGCTGCGGCAATTGTCAAACTTAAAGACATCCGCACCCTGCAGGTGGCATACAAGAATGTGAACGGCAAGTTTGCCCCTTCCATCGATTCTCTGATAGATTTCTACAACAACGGTAAGATGACCGTCATCCGTTCCATCGGTTCTATGGACGACTCCGTTGCAGTGGCAATGAATCTGGTAAAGCGCGAGGCTATCGAGATTCCCGTAAGGGACACTCTGCTCAAGAACAGGCCCGACTTTAAGGCGGAGGACCTCAAATACATCCCCTTCACCAATGGCGATACCATCCTTATGCACTCTACCGTAAAGGAGGTTTCTGGTGTGGATGTTCCTCTGTTTGAGGCTCAGGTGCCCTACATTCAACTCCTCAACGGTATGGATCACCAGCTGCTCGTGAACCTCTACTACGACCGTGTAGAGACAGACCGCTACCCAGGCCTCCAGGTAGGCAGCATAGAGAACCCCAACAACAACGCCGGCAACTGGGAATAATCCCACCCAAGCGGGCATAAGTTCCACAAAAGCCGCCTGCAATGCGCCGGCGGCTTTTTGTTTTTGATTTTTATGAGAATAATATCCGGATCGCTGCGAGGCAAGAGCATCACCCCCCCGGCAGGCTATCAGGCCCGCCCCACCACCGACTTTGCCAAAGAGGGGCTGTTCAACATCCTTACAGGGATGATAGATTTTGAAGAGACGACCTTCCTTGACCTCTTCTCCGGCACGGGCAGCATCAGCTTTGAGATGGCATCCCGCGGTTGCCGCGACATAGTGGCTGTGGAGATGAACCCCGCAAACGCAGGCTTCATCAAAAAGACGTCGGCCTCCCTTGGTATTTCAGGAATGCAGGTAGTTCACCACAACGTGTTTGACTTCCTGGGCATCTGCACCAAACAGTTCGACCTGGTATTCGCAGACCCTCCCTATGCCCTTGACGGGCTGGATTCACTGCCCGCAAAGGTTTTGGGCGCCGGATTTTTGAAATCCGACGGATTGTTTATCCTGGAACACGGGGCAGAGTATTCCTTTGCCGACGCGCCTCACTTCGTCAAAGAGAAAAAGTACGGGAACGTACACTTCAGTTTTTTCAGAAAAAACTTTGGATAATCAAATAATAACTCTATATTTGCAATCCCGTTTGGGAAACCAGACATTTGGTGCGGTAGTTCAGCTGGTTAGAATACCGGCCTGTCACGCCGGGGGTCGCGAGTTCGAGTCTCGTCCGCACCGCTTAAAATGGCTCTACAGATACCTGT
>CAMKTW010000054.1 GCA_946415795.1 uncultured Bacteroidales bacterium | reverse complement strand
ATATAATTGAGGGCGTGACCAAATTCGGCGACCTTGAAAACCCCGAGAACAAGCGGATCATTGCTGAAGGCAGATTCCTGAGAGCTTTTAACTATTTCAACCTGTTGAAGATGTTCGGCGACGGCGCCCTCACCGGCAACGGAGACGGACTTGGACTGATAATCCGCGACAAGCCTTACGACGGCTACAATCCCGACCAGATACAGACCCGCACCACGGTGGACAAGACCTGGGAATTCATCATTTCCGATCTGGAACAGGCAATCCCCGACCTCCCCGCCACTCCTTCGGCCGCAGCTTCCCGTTTTGTTGCCACAGTTCCGGTAGTCAAGGCGCTTCTCTCCCGCGTGTACCTGTACAAGGGCAGTTATACCAACGACAGGGCCTGTATGGACAAGGTCATTGAATATGCCACCGACGTCCTGGAATGCGACGCTTACATATTCGAGAGCCTGTCTACAGCACACCGCCGCTCTTTGTTCCCCTCAAATGAATATGACAACGACCTGGCCACCTCTTACCCAGACCCGGTGGCGAGGTCTTCTGAGATTATATTTTTCCAGCCAAGCCGCATCAGCACTGAGCTGTATCCCAACGGCACCAGCAGTCCTTTCTTCACCAAAAGGACATTCTTCATTGAACCCGAATACCTCGCCGCAAATTATGCCGAAGGCGACTACAGAGGTTTCATAGAGGATTCGCCCGACTGCCTGATAGGGAACGGCAGCGCCAATTATTACCCAGACGACCTGACTACTCTCAAATTTACCAACAACGCCGGCTACGACGATGTCATATTCATACGCCTCTCCGAGATCAAGCTTAATCTTGCCGAGGCCATCGCCCGCCGCAACGGCATCACAGAAGAGGCTCTAAAGCATTTGAACGACATCCGCCGCAGACCCTTCGCCCCCGAGGCAAGGCCTTCGTTCCTCACGGCGGCCGATTTTGACGGCAAAGACGCCTTTATTGCGGAGATTCTTGCAGAGAGAAACCGTGAGCTTGCGTTTGAGAGTCACCAGCGCTGGGATCTTATACGCACCGGCAGACCTTTGCGCAACGCCGATCTTCCCGACGCCCAGAAGATACTTCCCATCCCCGACTACGAAGTGAATATCTCCAAGGGCAAGATAGAGCAGAACACCGCCTTCAGGTAGGCCGCCAATCAAGAATAAACACTATCTTTGATGCTTGTTAAATAGCTTCAATATGTTCCATTCCTTTCTGACAGTACTGCTGTCATTCCTTATAGCGCAAGCCAACCCCACCGTAGTGTGGAAGGCTGCCGTAAACCACATACAGGACAATAGTTACCAGCTGTTAGTGACAGGACAGGTTGCCGACGGATATTACGTCCACCCTATGGCCGACAAATATGTCGGCACCACGCTTAAGGTCGATGCCTCTGAGGGTGTCACTGTGGTTGGCGACCCCACAGAAGAGTTCGCCCCCGCCGACTACAAGGGAGAGAACGTGGTTACGGGAAATTATGTGCTGCGTCAGGATCTGGAGCTTACTGGCGGCAAGCAGGTCACTGTGGGCGGCACCGTGACCTGGAGCGCCTGCAGCGGCGACGAGTGCAATATGCCTGAGGAGTATGAATTCAGCGTACCGGTGAATATTGCAGGTCAGGACGGCAGTGACGCTGCTGCTGGCGGCAGGCAAGCGGGCTCCAAAGGTCTCTGGGCGCTGATTCTGGAAGCGGTTCTCTGGGGTTTTATGATGCTGCTCACGCCGTGCGTATTCCCGATGGTACCTATGACCGTGTCATTCTTTTTGAAGCGTTCCGGCAGCGCCGCCAGGGGGCGGTGGAATGCGCTCCTGTACGGCATCTTCATTGTGCTGATATACACCGTTCCAATCTGCCTGATAATAGGTTTGACCTGGGCTTTCGGAGGTGCCGCTGTCACCGCCGACATATTCAACTGGCTGTCCACCCACTGGCTTCCCAATATCATATTTTTCATAATCTTTATGATGTTTGCCGCGTCGTTCTTTGGGGCATTTGAGATAACCCTCCCCTCCAAATGGACCAACAAGGCCGACAGCGGAAGCGACCGCAAGGGCCTTCTGGGCGTGTTTTTCCTGGCACTGACCCTGGTGCTGGTGAGCTTCAGCTGCACCGGTCCCATCGTGGGTACTGTGCTGATAAAGAGCACCCAGGGCGAATTCTGGACGCCGATGGTCACCATGCTGGCATTCAGCATCGCCTTTGCCCTCCCCTTCACCCTGCTGGCGTTCTTCCCGTCGGTTTTGAATAAACTCCCCAAGAGCGGAGGCTGGCTGAACAGCGTCAAGGTGGTCCTGGGCTTCATAGAGATCGCCCTCGGCCTCAAATTCCTCTCCGTTGCAGATCAGACCTACCACTGGCATCTGCTGGACCGCGAGGTCTATCTGGCCATCTGGATTGTATGCTTCACCCTGCTGGGTTTCTACCTGCTGGGCAAGCTCCGTTTCAAACACGACACACCGCTGGAATATATCTCGGTGGGCCGTCTGGCCCTGGTCATCATCGATTTCGCCTTTGTGGTGTATATGATTCCCGGTATGTGGGGCGCGCCGCTCAAGGCGCTCAGCGGCTACCTGCCGCCCATCCAGACGCAAGACTTTGTGCTGGGCAAATACACTGCGGCGGCTTCTGAACAGCTGCCACCGCTGCAGGCCGCCACTATGGTGGCCCTCCCCCACGGTCTTACGGGCTACAGCAGCCTCGAAGACGGCATCGCCGCAGCAGCGGCAGAGGGCAAGAAGGTGTTCGTTGACATATCCGGCCACGGGTGCGTAAACTGCCGCGAGATGGAAGCCCGCGTGTGGAGCGACCCCGAGGTACTCCTCCGCCTCAGGAACGATTTCGTGATTGTGACACTCTATGTAGATGACAAGACACCACTTCCTGAAGAGAGGTGGGTCACCAATGATAAAGGCAAAACGCTCAAGGATGTAGGCCGTGTAAATTCCGACCTGGTGCTGAAGCGATTCGGCGTGAATTCACAGCCAAACTACTTTATCCTGGACTCAGAAGGCAACACCCTGGCGGGCCCGCGCGGCTACAATCTGGACGCCGGCGAGTTTGTCAAATTCCTTGACCTTTGACACTGCGCGGACATAGGCAGCGTCGGTTATGAAAACCACCACCGGATGATTCTGGACATAATGATCTGCAAATTGCGCTATCCGGGCCGCTACTTCTGGAACACTTCGGGGTATTTGAAGATGAAATAGGTGGGAGTGCAGCTCCAGGCGTGGCAGTAGCTGTTCAGCGGATAGAAGCCGTACGGGGCGCGAAAATCGTCGGCGGGGTCATAGACCTCCCAGAAGGTATCGGCCCCCTTGCGGACCATTCCGCCCCAGTAATCTATCATTGTGCTGCGGGCCTCATCGTACATTCCGCAGCGCAGCATCGCCTCCAGCAGATAGTGCATAGCATAGGGTGAAGCTGGACGGACCGCATCTTCTTTCTTAAGCACAGCCACCAGCGCGCGGGCGCCCTCTTTTGGCGAAAGGATGCCGCCGATTATGGCCCAGACCTGGGCGTGGACAGATGCCGGCGCACCGCCGGGACTCAGCATCAGATGCTCCCGGGAATTGTAATAACGCTTTCTGGCTCCCCTACGGATCTTTGCCCGCAGTTTGCTCCACTGCTCCACCTGGTCGCCATAGCCGATCTTCCTGGCCAGCTCGCAGGTCTGCTCCAGTGCAAAGAGCACTGCTCCCTGGAAGGGGACCTCCGCATCCAGCACGGCGTGGTCAAAGAAAAGCCAGGCGCGGCTGGCATCCACCCAGCCATCGTCCCTGACGCGCCCCACGGCGTCTTCAATCTGCACCTTTACCACCGGCCAGAGGTCGCGGGCTGTGTCGATATCGCCTGTATCGTTAAGATACTCCAGCAGGATTGAAGAATACAGCAGGCTGTAAGTAAAACAGTATGTACCCCACTGCGGATGCGGCTCAGGATGCTCGAAAAGGTCTGCAAGCAGCCGTCCGTTATTGTCGGTAAGGGCGGCGAAAAGATACAGGCAGTGCCTGGTAAGCTGGTGATTCTGATACGAGTATCGCCCGGCAAGCGACTCCAGATAGAGATCGCCTATCCACAGCCGGCGGTCACGCTTGGGGCCGTCTTCATACACGGTCTGCATACACTCGGCGAGTGTCGCCAGGCTGACATCGTTGATATCGCGGATAATCTTGGGGCAGTTATCGTCAAGGGCGGTCTTGAGCTCCCCGGCAGATGTGGTCGCCAGGCAGCGTACGCCGTCCAGAGCAAAATCGAAGTTGCCACCTGAGAGTTCAATGCGCAGGTAGCGGAAGGCCATACGACGATCCAGGAGGACATCGCAGTCGGCCACGTCCACGGTGAGCATCTCATCCTGCATCCAGCCCCTTGAAAGACTTCCGCGCCAGGGGTCAAAAGCTTCGGCCAACTCGCCGGGAGTCTCGCCAAACACGAACTTCAGCTTCACCGGAGCGTCCATCACGTCGCCCGGAGTCTTGAGGCGGAACTTTAGACGGCCGGTAAGGTGACGGCCAAAGTCCAGCGTCACGCTCCGCATCTTTCTGAAATTAGTCTCGGAGAGGGTGTCCAGCCCCGCTTTGGGGATGCACCGCCAACCCTGGAACGCCGCAGTGTCGGCCACCACCTCCACCACCGAGACAGGGCTGACCTCGGTCACAGTCAGAGCAGGAGTGGTCTGCTCTGCGATTTCCATCCACCGTCCGCGGCAGTCGCCAAACACATCCTGAGCGGCAGCGGACACAAAACCGGACAGGCATAATATGGCACTTAGGTATATTCTATAAATCATTTTCATATCTTTCTCAAAGTTATAATTATTTTCTCTTCCGGGCTTAAAAACGTAACTCGCAGATACAATTTTGTATTTGCACAATGAACGTAAAGAATAATCTGATTTGGGCGGATCCCGCGTGTTCGAATTCACTGCCGGCGACAATGGCTTCTGCACCTGGGTGCGCGTCTACGGCAAGCCAACTGTAGGGCAAGACCTCTACCTCTACCTCTACCTCTACCTCTACCTCTTCCTCTTCCTCTTCCACGGCATGGACAGTTTATTCCCACATAAGTAACCGGACCTTCGGTTCCATAATTTGCCCGGTTTGCCTTTTTTTAAAATAAATTCGGACAAATGAGGGATGTGGGGAAATGACTGGAGTGTGCTACATAGTTCCTAGTCCCTGCAACAGATCCATCAGCGCCTCTCTTCAGCAGCCCCGTTTCTTTCGGCGAATTATAATCCGCGTCCCCTGCGGCATGCTCATCATATACCGATACAAGCAAATGCCTTATTTAAAAAAGTAATAGACCATGATTCTCCCGTGCGAACTTTTCTCATGGATTATGGCCTGTCTGAAATGGCTTACAGACCTGGTGATATCTCCCAGCAGCACAAGATCGCTCATTTTTAGATCCATACAAACATAAATCACGAGGAATTTGTCTGGGAGGCCTCCGATGGATTCAAAGTCTTGGTTAACAGGGGGAATTAGTCCGTTGACAGAATCTGCAGCGACCTGAATAGGAGAAGAAGGCGACGTTGGTATTCCACTTATTGAGGAGGTCTGAGACAATCTGGGCAGCAATGAAGATGGCGCTCACCTCGTCGGTGGTGATGACATAATGTACGAGACCGTTCTCGTAACCGGGGATTTGATAGATGATTTGTTCTGCCATTGTAGATTCCTCTCTTTTGAGTGATTTTTCATTCCATAGCTGTTCTTTGTTAGAATATGCGGAGCCTCTTCGGATGCTCATCGGCGGTTTTGTGAATCTTTTCGACTTCTGCGATGGTGAGAATGGTCAAGAAAGATTTGTCCAGGTGGAAGGAGGCGGCAACCTTCTCAATCAGTCCCTCTGTAGTGGTGGCGGTAACTCCGAATGCTTCCGCTATCATAGAAGTATCACCAATCTTTATCAGCGTGACTTCCGGCTGTTCGATTCGAAGGCCATATGCACCCTCGATTTCTCTAATGCCCAGATTTGATGTGTTATTCAACTTTTCCATTTTGTTTTTTCGGCAAAAATAATCTTAGCTTCAGCAAAAATCTGGCATAGTTAAATGGTTTTTGTTTCTGCCACAATTTTGCGGAACATCCGGTTTCCTTTGCAGTCGAGAATAGAGCTGAGATATGGAAATCAAGCAACTGGAGCCAAAAGAGAAAGTCATTACCTTCTTCGGTGAAATCAAAAGCACGACGGTAGAGTCAACCATCAAGGAGATTGTGAAAATCAATCTCACTGACCAGACTTACGTACAACAATGCGCGCAATGGGCCATTGAGAATAAGCTCTCGCCCATGACTGTAACCCTGACACCGATAGAACTGTACCTGTCCACGTATGGTGGAGGCTGCTATGACGGGCTCGCCCTTTATGACGTCATCGAAGCATCGCAGACGCCTATCGAGATAGTCTGCACTGGGAAGATAATGTCGATGGGCATCATCGTCGCCCTTGGCTCGAAAGTCCGGAAAGGCTACCGCAATACCACTTTCATGATTCATCAGGTATCCGGTGTTTCTTTTGGAACGCTCCGAGACATGGGAGAAACTGTAGCTGAGGTGAGTCGAATAAACGAAATGCTTTTCAAGGTAATCAAATCGAAAACCAGGGTTACGGAAGAACGCCTCAAGCAGGTAATCCAGCAGAAACAGGATTGGTTCATCCCAGCTGAAGAGGCCCTGGAACTTGGTATTCTGACAGAAATAATCTAAATTCTTATCGATGAATATGAGTATACAATCCACAGCCCCTTTAGGGGCCGGCGCTTTGCGCCGCAGGGGTTTTAGGGGGCAGAGCCCCCTAGTAAAATAGGAGCGTCAGCGCAATGCGCTGACGTCTCCACATAATAAACGGGCGGAGTCGCCACCATGTTCCTTACCTGGATCAAATATGGCAAGCCCTCGTTCTCACTGATGCTCAACGGCGTGCTGGCCGGCCTGGTCGGCATCACGGCGGGCTGTGACATGGTTTCACCCGCAGGAGCCGTCATCATAGGCCTCATCTGCGGTATAGTGCTGGTATTCGCTATAGAATTCATAGACCATAAGCTGCACATCGACGACCCGGTGGGCGCATCTTCGGTACACGGCGTCTGCGGCATCCTCGGCACCCTTCTCACCGGCCTGCTCTCCACCGCAGAAGGAGTCTTCTACGGCCACGGCTGGGGCTTTTTCGGCGCACAATGCTTCGGCATCCTGGTCATCGACCTCTGGGCAGCCGCCTGCGGTCTCGTCCTCTTCTTCGGCATCAAGAAGCTGCACGGACTCCGTGTTCCCACCCGTATCGAAGACGAAGGCCTCGACATCTACGAACACGGCGAAACCTGCTACAACTAATCATAACCCGCGGGATATTAAAAGGGTGACCGTGATTTCCGGCCACCCTATTTTTAACGCTTCCCGCCAGAGGGAATTATTTCTTTTCTATCTTATTAGGATGTAGCACACCGCATTGGTGGAAGATGTGGAGTAATTGAAGACGTCCAGATGGTTGTCAGGTTCGAAATAGGCCTTGAAGCCACCGACGCTGAAGGAGAATGATTGTGGAGCCTTATCGTAAATCAGGATACCATATCCGCCCCAGTAAGTTTTGTTCGGCTGGTCCGGACCGAAAGAACCGGACATTGACACATTGCAAGTGCTCCCGATAGCGTACATTCCCGACCCTGCGGTGGCCCATGACTTTCGGGTAATACTGAAACTGCCTTCCCCGTTGAGGTCTTTGTCAATCTTCATGGTGAAGGACATCGTCTCGTCGGAGCCGCCCGTTGCGTAGTTGGAGTGACTATGGTGGGCAGAGATAATCTGGTAGTCTCCTTCACGAACTGAAGTGAGTTCCCCGGGGTCACTATAAGCAGAAGCATAGACATACCCATCCTGCGAACAGTCAAAGGAGGTGTAGCATATCTTGCCAGCCCAGAAATTTTCCAGCGTTTTGAATTGTAACTCAATTGAGCGGACATTGACGAAATTCTTGAGCACGCCGGCCTCCTGGGACACGATGAGGGTGTCGGCTATGGTTTTACCCCCGTCCAGCGGCGCGCTGAGGATAATCTTACCCTCGCGAGGCGTTTCGTTGCCGTTCTCCCTTACGCTGACATCCAGGGTCTTGCCCGTCTTGTCATATTGGGCCGTGAGCCAGGAAGCGTCGGATGAAGTGACGCTGATGTTGTCCTTGTTGGTATCCACCGTCACGCGCTGCGTACCGGCGTCGTGGGAGAAGGAAAGTGACTTGGGCGATATTTCCAGTTTGTCTGGTTCGGCAAGGCAAACGGTCTGCTGCACTTTCTCGTCATACTTATTGAATACAACTCCTGTGACGAGGAACAGTTGCGTGAGAGGGCTTTGGGTCACCAGCTTGCTCAGGATGCCTTCATCGGTCACGACAAGGGGCTTGTCCGCCATGAAATAGCCCAGGAACTCTGCTTTCTTGGGGCGAGTATGTTGCACATCTTCCTCATCCGTGTATCGTTCCATCTCGACAAGGTATGCCAGGCCGTATACATTCTCATTCTGCTGCGACACTACAAGTTCCCGGCCTTTCACGTCCTTGGTTCCCTGGGAATTGGTCCAATGGTTGAAATAGTAGTCACTCTTCAAGCCTCCATACTTCCATATATCATACTCTTTAGAACGCGGATTCTCATTATTGATGGTGACCTGGTTTACAGAACTCCCCGGAAAATTGTAATAATCGAAACCCTTTGCAACCTTCCCGTCGGCAGCGGCTTCCACAAAATCCCTGAAGTTGCTATCATCAAAGAAATCGTAACCGGTCGTTTTGCACCAGTCTTCAAGCCACTCGAGATGCGTTTTGATACCCTTGTCGCGCCAATGTTCATACATCGTCACGATGGATTTGTCTCCCTTTTTCTGCGAGAACCATTCCAGAACCAGCCCCAGGCCATAGCCTTTTGCCTGATATTTGAATTCACCCTTAGGAGCCCATTTAACCCCGTATTGTAATAAATCGACGCCATGTTCAATCATGATATTCGAATAGGAATGGTCTGCAACAAATCGCTCAACCCAAGTGCCGCCCGATTCGTAAATTATGAGGAACTCACCGTTCGAATCGAACTTGGCTTTGGTCAGGGCCCATCGCTTATCGTAATCGGACTGGTAGTAATGCAAAAGCTCATGGATAATGGTCTTGCGCAGCTCGGTATGGTCGCTGCCCAGGTGCTCCACCAGATTCTTGTTCAGGATGATGCCG
>CAMKTW010000053.1 GCA_946415795.1 uncultured Bacteroidales bacterium | reverse complement strand
CCGCCATCCCGGTTCTGTTTCAGGAGGGTTCCGCCAGGACAAGATGAAGCGCTCTTTATCTAATGCGGTAAGCCAGTTGTTCAGATGCCTGAGTCCGGCGAGGCGCCGCGCCGTCAGGCCTGTATTCAAGCGCCGTATGGACAATATGGAATCACTGCTCAATCTCTTCCCGGAGGCTGGAAACACGGCAGGGGTCAGGGAGATAATGGCTGCCTGGCGCAGTCCCGCCCGGTTCTTCGCTTTCCCGCGTGCCCTGCTTCACAACAGGGACCGCATCTTTTTCTCCCGAGAGAAAAATGACTTCATAGCCCGTTTCCGCGCCATCCTCTTTGCCATCACTTATCAGGATTATTTTTCCCGGTAAGGGATATCAGCTTCAGCAGGTTTTCTGTCATCCGTGACCAGGAGAACTCCTTCTTCTGAAGGGCTATCCCGGCAGAGAAGTCAGGACGACGGGTATAGAAGTCTGCTATAGCGTCGGCTATTGCCTCGGGTTCCGGGTCAACGACATAGCCACATTTGCCGTCAGGGACAATCTCGGCGAGGCCGCCGACCCTTGTAACAACCATAGGCTTGTCAAAACTGTACGCTATCTGGGTGATGCCGCTCTGCGTTGCGGTCTTATAGGGTTGTACAATAAGGTCAGAAACAATAAAGAAGTGTCGCACCTGGTTGTCCGAAATAAACTCCGGGAACCAGTGTATGCGCCCCTCCAGAGCCAGATAATGGGCCAGTTCGCGGTACTTCTCTTCGTTCGAATAAAATTCTCCGGCAACGATGAGCTCTGCCTTGTTATCCTTCAGCTTATCACAGGACATTGCCTGAAGCAGCAGATCCAGCCCCTTATAATCCCGGATAAGGCCAAAAAAGAGATAGTAATCCTTTGACGGGTCAAGTCCCAGGACGGCGGCTGATTCCTCTTTGGTCCCGGGGCCGTAATACTGGTCGTATAGGGGATGCGGTGAGAACACGGCGGGTTTGACCCGGTCAAACGCCTTAAGTTCATCTAATACCGAGTGGGACATAGCCATAAAACCATCCACGCTCCCCACGAAATACTTCGCAAACAACTTGTCACCAGGTCTTTTGTCGTGGGGAACTATATTGTCCACGAGAGAAACGACTTTAATGCCGCGTTTGCGCAGGTAGCGGCCGACAGTGCCGAGTGAAGGGCCGAAAAAAGGCATCCAGAAACGGAGCACCACCGCGTCGGGAGACTCCCTGGCAATCAGGCGGGCGGTCTTGAACCAGGAGAAAGGGTTTACTGAGCTGAGCGTGCGCGAAATATCCAGGTCCTCCGGATGTCTCTCGGAAGAGTATTGGGTCTTTCCGGGAAACAGGAATGAGGGGTACTGCAGGGTAAAGGTAAATATCTTCACCTGGTGTCCTTCCGACTTAAGCTGCAGCGCCAGTCTCTCATTGAATGTGGCGATTCCTCCGCGATATGGCCAGGCCGGCCCAGCTATAATGATTTTCATAAATCCGATACTAGTTAAAACTTAAAATCAAGGCCAATCATAAACCGGGAGTCAGGACCCTCCTGGTTGCGGCAGGTGAGCTTCCATACATAATCGAATCTCAGCAGGCGCAATATGTTGGAGATACCCACGCTCATTTCAAAATATGGCTTGCCGTTGAGGTCGTGCATACTTTCTATGGGGATAATGCTGCTCCCGTCAAGATTCTGGCCGCTGATTCTGCCGAACGCCCCTTTTATCGCTACTATTTCCCGCAGGTCCAGCAGTTCGATGACAGGTATTTTGCCAAGGATCAGTCCGTCGAAATTGTGCTCGACAAAGAAGTCCAGCCACTGGTCTGAGGCATACTCAAAATAGTTCATACAGGAGAAGGAGGTGTTGTCCATAAATATGCCCTGGTTGCCCTCGTGGAGTTTGAGCAGCGGGTAGGGGACATTTCCTATTATCTTGCCGGCGTTTATATGGATGACGCTGAATCCTATAGGAAGGCCGGGGGTGGTCCAGGTGAAAGAAGCCTCGCTGCGTAGATACGGACTGATTGTAGAACCGTATGCCGCATAGCCGCCGGTCACCTCTAAAGAGATAACCGGATATTTGGTGAAAATGTGCGTTTTATTAAAGAAACCGCGGTGGATGCGCTCTTCAAATGCGAACCGGGCGTTGAACCCTATCTGAGCCGCATCGAAGCACTCCAGATAACCCCCGCTGCGGAGGGCGAAAGGCACCATCTCATTGCCCCAGAAGCGACGGTGTTCGGCCTTTGTATATGTAGAGAGTATCCCGGAGAATTCGTGCTCGTACTCAAGTTTGGACACCATAATCAGCGACTGACGGTCGTTGCGGTGCCTGATCAGTGAGTTGAAGAAGTTATTATCTGTGAAGGCGCCGTTGCCCTGGCCCAGCTGGACATAATCCTTGAGGAAAGAGGCGCTCACCTTGCGGGTCTTGTCGCGGCGGATGGTGTACTCTGCGCTGACACCCCCCTTGACCAGCTTGTCTTTGAAGCCATATCCTATGGTGCCGCTAAGGCGCAGTTTATGGCTGAAATAGCGGGTCGTGCGGAAGCCGGTGCCGATGTGGATACCCTCGGTAGGGTTATAAGTTATGGTTTTTGCCCAGGGCCCGATCCCTACCGGGGTTTTACGCCCCTCTATGTGGCCGACAACAAGCGAACGGCCGATGCCGTACAGAAGGCCGTAGTTCCTGCTCTCCTGGATCTGGTCTATTGCACTGTAAATCTGCTGCTCACGCTCGGTGAGGGGAGCCATCCGGATCTCGCTCCACTCTACGCCGTCTTCATCGTCCCTGGCCTCGTTGATTACCGTGTCGTCGGTTTCGAGGTATATGCCCGGTATCTTTGCACTGAAATCAGGTTTGCTGAAGTATTGCTTGCGGTTGCCAAGGAACGACACCACTTTTGACGAATCGCTCACGGCTATTGAGAAGTCAATGAACATAGACTGCCTGGTCGGGAACCAGTGGCCAGACTCCAGCCGGGTATAGTCCATATTGTAGTCTATATGGCGGATCCAGTTTACGTTGGCACGTTTGGCAAGGCGGATTCTGGCGGAGCGTATGGAGTAGTCTTCTGCATCTATCTCCAGCTGCCCGTCAAAGGTGGGCGATGTCACAAAGGGCTTGGGATGGAATCTGAGGGTGTATGTCTTGCGGGAGTCGATGTAGAGGCTGTCGATAAGGTAGTAATCGTAGAAGGCGTGCCCGTAGGCAGCAATCGGTGAGGGAACCTGCAGGTTGAAGAGGTTGATGTTCTCCTTGTAAAGATTGGCGCTTAGCAGATAGTTGCCAGAATACTGGGTGAGAAAGTTGTCTGCCTCCACGCCGGAGATGTGATTGGCCTCGATTATCTCTTTGTCCAGGTCGGGTTCCGACGTGTGGTACAGCTGTGACAATGTCTCGGAGAGCAGCACCGGATAGAACGATGCGCCTGTCTCTACGGAGGTATCCTTGCAGGCGGTTATGGGCTCCAGCGTTGGTTTGAGCACGGGCAGTCTGGTAATCCATTCGGCGTTTGTGGCATCGAATTCTGTCTTGGTGTAAACCTTCACACCCCATCTGGGATAGGAGTAGGGGTCGTTGCGGCGACGCCTACGGTCGATTTCTCTCAATAACCTCTTAAGGCGTCTGTTGTCCGGCTTTATGACCGATGCCGCCAGAGGTTCGCTGTCTGGCTCAAGCGCGATGTCAATCTGCGAGAATTGGCCGTAAGGCACTTCCGTCGAGAAAGAGGTATAACCAATCATACTTGCCTGCAACGTCTTTGCCTCTATGCTGCCAGTCTCAATATAATACCGCCCCTCCATATCGGTAGAGATGCCGATGGTCGTCCCTTCAAAGAAGACGTTCACAAACGGCAGTGCTGCGCCAGTTGCGGCATCGGTAACGACCCCGCGTACCTTGGTCACCTGTGCGGAGAGGGAGAGCCCCCACAGGAATAAGGCTGAAAGGAGAAATGTTTTGCGAATATGATTTGCAGGCAGCATTCCAGGCTATAGCGCCTCAAGTGAGAGAGGCGACGATTTGAGATATTCAATAACGTTGCCAATCTGCCTGTAGAATGGAGTATCTTCCAAAATAAAGGGCTGGATGGCCCTTATCTGCCCATATACTTTGCGCGAAACATCGGAAATCTTCTCTTTGATATTCAGGATGTCGGTGGCCTGCGCCAGCGCGATATACTGGATTGCCAGCACCTGGAATACATTCTCGATGACCTGTGCGCAAAGCAGTTGTGAATTGGTGCCCATCGAGACTATATCCTGATTGTCGTTGTTGTTGGGGATACTGTGCACGTAGTTGGGCATCGCCAGGGTCTGGGACTCTGCGGTGGTGGAGGTGGCGGTGAACTGGCAGGCCTGCATTCCGTAGTTGAGCCCGAGCTTGCCGGCATTCAGGAACGGGGGAAGGATGCCGTTGATGCGGTCGTGGAACAGATAGTTCAACTGTCGTTCTGCTGTCATACAAAGGCGCACGAGGGCAATTTTGAGTTTGTCGGCCTCGAGAGAGACATAGTCGCCGTGGAAGTTGCCTCCGTGGTAAACATTCTTCGTGTCGGGATCCACTATGGGGTTGTCGCAGGCAGAGTTGAGTTCGTTTTCAACCACTTCGCCGGCATTCACTATAGTGTCGTATATGGGCCCAAGAATCTGCGGCGCGCAACGGAGCGAGTAATATGCCTGTACCTTATGGTCAAAGACGCGCTCATTGTGGGGGGCGTCGTATAACTCGTGTTCGCGCTGCATCAGGCACTTGCTGGAAGCGGCGATAGCGCGCATCCGGGCGGCGATCACGTTTTGTCCCCTCTGGCGCCGGACCTCGTTGAGCGGCTCCGCCATCAGGTCGTCGTACGACGATGCTATCTCGTTCATCCAGACTGCGGCGAGCGTAGCCCAGTCGAGAAGTATGGCTGCGTCCCTGAGATTGACCACTCCGATGCCGGTCATCACGGAGGTGCCGTTTGTTACAGAAAGACCTTCGCGGATATGGATGCCGATTGGTTTAAGACCTTCAGATTCCAGGACATCAGCGGTCTTGCGGAGTTCTCCCTTGTAAAATACCTCGCCTTCGCCAATCAGGGTGAGTGCGAGGTGGGCGAGCTGCACAAGGTCGCCGCTTGCCCCGACGCTGCCGTGACGCGGAATGTACGGTGTGATATCCCTGTTGAGGAATTCTGTGAGAAGCTGCACGACTTCAGGATGGATGCCGGAGCGCCCCTGAAGGAATGTGCCGATGCGCGCTACTATCGCAGCACGCACCTGGTCGCGGTTAAGCGGTTCCCCCGCGCCGGTGGAGTGGCTGCGGATAATATTGTATTGCAGCGCTTTAAGGTCATTGTCCTCCACGCGCCACTGCGCCATCGGGCCAAAGCCGGTGTTGATGCCGTATATTATCTTATCTTTAGAAAATTCTTTCAGAAACTCGTAGCTCCTGCTTACTTTTGCCATAGCATCTGCGGGGATTATGAACTTCTCTCCCCGCAGGACGCCCTCTACTTGTGATAAAGTGATCCTGCTCATATTTTAACAATATAATCCTCCGTTAATTGATATGCACTCGCCGGTGACATAAGATGCCTCGCGGGATGCAAGGAAAGAGACTACCGCTGCAACCTCCTCGGGGCGGCCAAAGCGCCCGACCGGGATGTCTTTCTTAAGAGCCGCCTCGTCAAGTCCTTCAGTCATATCTGTGACGATGAAGCCGGGGGCGACCGCATTGACGGTGATGTTCTTTCGACCGACCTCCTGTGCAAGCGCCTTTGTGGCGGCAATCAGTCCGCCTTTGGCGGCAGAATAATTGACCTGGCCGGGGAGCCCTTTGAGGCCGGAGAGGGAAGCGACCGATATGATGCGGCCGAACTTTTTGAGAATCATCGGTTGCAGCAGCAGCTTTGTGACATTATAGAAACCGCAGAGGTTGGTATCCAGTACGCTCTTCCAATCGGCTTCTTCCATCCAGATCATAAGGTTGTCCTTGCGGATGCCGGCGTTGTTGACCAGTACCTCTATGTACTCTTCAGGGTGTGCAGACTGCCAGGCCGATATCGACTCCTTTACCTCAGCGGGGTCTGAGACGTCGAAACGCATAGTTTCCCCGTCGCCGCCGTCTGCTTTAATGGATACGAGGGTCTCCTCTGCCGCAGCGGCGTTAGAGACATAATTCACTATTACATAATAACCTTCCTTAGCAAGCCTGATGCATATAGCCCTGCCTATTCCGCGTCCTCCACCAGTTACCAATGCAGTTTTCATAATGATAATTCTTTCTTTATTTTTTCAATTCCATAAATCTGTGACAATGTGTTGAGTACCGTCATAGATACTCCCAGCAAGCCGTGAAGGCCGACGCTCTGCCCTATGAGCCATAAGTGGGGCAGAGGGGTCCGGGGGCTCAGGACGGTGGTGAGCACCGACCGGTAGTCCTTGCGGATGCCGAATGAAGATGCCGACCCTGTGTAGCGCTGCCAGGTGAGGGGAGAGCTGGTATAAATCTCCTTTACTGCCCCCGAAAGGCCTGGGAGACGCCTCTGGGCAACGGCAATCGCCTGATTTGCGAGGTCTTCTTTCCACGAACGGTAGTCGTCCGACCGGGTCGGCGGCCACTCGTCTACAGGCATCATAATCTCCAACTTCGTTGCCCATTGTCTCTGATCCTGTGGCACGTTAAAGTGGACAAAGACTTTGTCGTCTATGCTGATGTTGTGATTTACATACGGGATCGTTCCCGGCGAAAGGAGCAGATATGCGGTAAACATACCGCCGGTCTGGGGGAGCGAGACTATTCTCTTCTTGTAGATGTTACGCATCCCCTTTGCAATATAGACCATACTGGCCGGCGGGATGCTGGAGATAATCTCTTCCGCCTTGAATACCTGGTCTTTTGAGCGTACCTCATTCTCAGAGATACCGTCTGCGCAGACTCCGCATCTGATCTCTCCGCCGTTTTCCATTATCTGCTCTGCAAGAGCATCCGTTATGGTGCGGGAGGGGGCGGCGAGCCGCCAGGCACTTTCTATGAACGGAGCGGTAATCATAGCGTATTCGTAGAACGGCAGGCTTTCGAGGCGCATCTCCATCCTCGGCCCCATCGAGGTGAGCACCTTTCTGAGGGTCTCGTCGGTTATTGTATCTTCAAGAAACCGGGCTGCACTGCGTTCGTAGAGGGGGAGACGGTCTCTCTCCAGGTTGCGTATTCCGTCGCTGACACTCTTGAGTTCAGCGGCGAAACGCCTGAGGTTCTCCCGCTGGTGCGGGAAATACTCTGCCATACCCACGACAAAGTTGTCGTATCCGCAGGGTATCAGGTAGCTCTTGCTGCCGGTTATCACCTCTTCGCCGCAGTCAAGCCTTTCCCAGGGGAGTGAGGTGAGGTTGTGGTAACGGAATATCCACTCCAGGGGCTCACCCGGTCCCAGTCCGCCTACATAGTGGAGTCCAGTGTCAAAAGCGGTCCCGCCGCGGGAAAAACCCTGCAGCATACCGCCTGACCCGGGCTCTTTCTCCAGCACGAGTACATTGGCCCCCATACGGGACAATATGTTCGCGCACATCAGGCCGCTGACTCCGGCACCTATGACTATCGCATCATACATTCCTGATGACCAGCGTAGAGTTTGTACCGCCGAATCCGAATGAATTGGAGAGGAATGTATCAAAGTGTTTCTCCACCCTGACGGCAGGTATCAGCAGCCGTGCAGAATCCTCGTCGGGGTTGCAGAAACTGTTGTTTGCGGCGATGAAGCCGTTTTTCATCATCAGGATAGAATAAATGATTTCGCTCGCGCCGGCCATCCACATCTCGTGGCCCGTCTGCCCTTTGGTGCTGGTCACCTCCACGGTACGGTCGCCAAAGACGTTGGCGATTGCCTTGGCCTCGTTTGCGTCACCCACCTGGGTGGACGTAGCGTGGGCATTGATATAACCGATATCCTTCAACTGCAGCCCGGAGCGGCTCAGAGCCATCTCAAGGGAGCGGGAAGGTCCAGCGACATTGGGGGAGGAGATATGGTCGCCGTTAGAGGAGAAGCCGTAGCTTATCACCTCTGCGATTATCCTGGCGCCGCGCTTTACCGCACTCTCATAGCTTTCAAGGATCAGCGTCGCCGCACCTCCGCTGGGGATGAGTCCGTCGCGGTCGCGGTCAAAGGGACGGCTTGCCCCGGCGGGGTCTTCTTCCCGGACGGAGAATGCCGATATTCCGTCGAACGACCCGGTGGCAGCCTCGTTTATCTCCTGTGCGCCGCCGCACACTACTATGTCCTGCAAGCCGTTCTGGATCAGCATGCTGCCCCAGCCGATGGCGTGGGAGCCGCTGGCACAGGCGGCAGACAGGGTCAGATTGATACCTTTCAGATGGAATATCACCCCGAGGTTCATAGTCACGGTCGAGTTCATAGACTGGAAAATCGCTCCCGAGCCGCAGAGCATAGTGTCGTTCTTCTCCATGATTTTTGCGACAGACTGATAAACAGCCTCTGCCGAGCTGTCGTTGCCATATATCAGGCCTACGTCGTGACTGTCAAGATAATCCATATCGATGCCGGCCTGGCGCAGGGCGTCGCGGGTAGCACAATATGCATACTGTGCCTGCTGCGGCATATATACCCGCTGGGAGCGGGGAAGTTCTGCTTTAAGGTTGGGTGCGGGTACATATCCTGTAAGGCCGGAACGGAAGCCGTGCTCTTTGCGCAACGGGTCAAAACGGATGCCGGAAACACAGTTATAGAGCGAATCCCGTACGGTATCAAGATCTTGTCCTATGCAGGAATAGATACCCATTCCCGTGATAACTACACGCCTCATATTTTATTGTAACTCTCTTTTTTCTGATAACTTGTTGCGGTTGAACACCGGGTTTGCATATATCCGGAGGATAATCTTTTTAAGAGCTTCAGAATCCGGATACTTGTCCAACTCTGCAAGATGGCTGCAGAAGGCCTCTTTTTGCTCTGCGGTATAGCATCCGGATGCGTTTCCGGTGAGCATATCCCAGGCAATAAAGTTATTCTCAAACAACCTGTATGAAGAAATTATCCTTTTGTCTATTATGCGGGCCAACTCTTTTGTGAAATCCCCCTTGCTGAGATTGCCCAGGCTGGCGTAATCTTCTTCCGTGAGGATGTCGCAGATGCATAGATGAACCCTGCCTTTCTGCTGGCGGATACCGGTGAGAATGCTGTTCATATCCTCTCCCGGGCGCTTGACATAGGGCTCTCCCGATTCACGAAGGTGTAATTCCATCGCCTTGAGGATATCGCAAGGCTCCCATTCGTAAGAGATGGCAATCGGTACCAGACGGAGTTCCGCAATAGCCTCGGTCCAGTCCTCCGGGCCGCTCTGGCAGAA
>CAMKTW010000052.1 GCA_946415795.1 uncultured Bacteroidales bacterium | reverse complement strand
CCGTAGTAGTCTATCAGCTTGCGGAGCACACGGGTCTGCATCTGGATGTTGCGTTTGGCAAGCTCCTCGCGGAGGGTGTTCATACCGCGGGAGACGTTGTCCTTGCTCATATCCTTGATGGCCTCTATAACCGCGTTGCGTGCCGATACTGTCTTGAGAAAGTCGAGCCACTCGCGTTTTACGACGGCATTCTCTGAGGTGATTATCTCAACCTGGTCGCCGTTGACCAGCACGGTGGAGAGCTTCACCAGCTTCATATTGACCTTGGCGGCGATGGCGTGACAGCCTATCTGGGTGTGGATGTCAAATGCAAAATCGAGGGCGGTGGAGCCTTTGGGCAGGCTGCGGGCATCGCCCTTGGGGGTGAAGACGAAAATCTCAGATGTGAGTAGTTCCTTATGGACGTCGTCCAGAAAATCCAGGGCGTTGGCGTCGGGATTCTCCAGGATATCCTGCACCGACTTGAGCCAGCGGCCGATGCCGTTGTCCCCCTCGTTGACAAACACCCCCTGCTTGTATGCCCAGTGGGCTGCGACACCGCGCTCCGCTATGGCGTTCATCCGCTCGGTGCGGATCTGGACCTCTATCCACATACCCATATACATCACCGTGCCGTGGAGCGCCTCGTAGCCGTTAACCTTCGGGGTATCGACCCAGTTGCGGGTACGGTTCTGGTTGCAGCGGAATCTGCTGGTGATGGTGTGGAACACCGCCCAGCACTGCTCCTGCTCCGTGGACTTGTCCACAGGATCGAAAATAATGCGCACGGCATACAGGTCGAATATCTGTTCAAACGGGATATTCTTGATCTGCATCTTCCGCCAGATGGAGTAGGGAGTCTTGAGCCGCTTGATTATGCGGGCGCGGATGCCGCGCTCCAGCAGCATCTGGTTCACTTCACCCACGAAACTTTCAATGGCAGACCCCTTGGTCTCCATTATGTTGTCCAGCTCGGAGTCTATGCGGCGGTATTCCAGCGGCTCGTTGTAACGCATCCATACATCCTCCATCTCGCTCTTGATGTTGTACAGGCCAAGCCTGTGGGCCAGCGGGATAAAGATGAACATAGTCTCGCTCAGTATCTTCTCTCGCTTGTATTCCGGCATAAAGCCGATGGTGCGGATGTTGTGCAGCCGGTCGGCCAGCTTGATGAGCACAATGCGGGCGTCGTCGTTCAGGGTGAGCAGGATCCGCTTGAAATTTTCCGCCTGCATACTCTGGGCTGACGGAACCTCCTTGAGGTTGTCGTTGTCGAGGGCGGTCTTGATTTTGGTGAGGCCGTCAACAAGGCTCGCTATCTTGCTGCCGAACACCTTGCGGATGTCGTCGGCGGTATATTCGGTATCCTCCACTACGTCGTGGAGAAGGGCGGCGCAGATTGACTTGCACCCGAGCCCTATCTCCTGAACCACAATCCTGGCCACCGCAATCGGGTGGAGTATGTAGGGCTCTCCGCTGCGCCTGCGGACATTGCGGTGGGCTTCATTGGCAAATTCAAACGCCTTGAGCACCAGGTTGTACTGCTCCTGGTCGGCACAGCGCCTGAGACTTACCAGACGGAGTTTCTCAAATTCGCGCCGGATAAGCAATTCATCTGCCGATGTGAATGTACTGCTCATTGTTTCTCCTTTTCTTTAATCGCCAGGCGGCGTACTGCGCGACGTTGGTCGCGCCGCTGCTGGCGGAGGGTACGCCTCCTGTTGAAGAGTTCGTCCTTGTCGGGGTCAAAGTCATCGACGTGTTCGTAAGAGTAGGTGAGGTAAACCCCGAAGAGGATGATCTGCCAGCTGTAGTTGAGCCAGATCATCATCAGTGGGATGGCCGCAAATGCTCCGTAAACACCGTTGAGCCGGCTCACCATCATCTGTGTCTCCAGGTAGAGGTATTGTAGCAATATGAATACCAGAGCGCTCCAGATGGCCGCTTTGATGCAATAATGGAATTTTACGTGGACGTGCGGTATGTACTTGTACATCAGTGCGAACACCATCACCGCCGCGCCGTAGAATATCAGCCAGAAAGACGATGAAGCGAAAAAGCGCACCACCTCGCTGCGGCCCAGCACGCTGAGTTCGTTTATCATAGATGTGAAATAGCCTGTTCCATACAGGAAGAACAACAGCACGAACGGGACCAGTATCAATATCAGTATGTAGATGCCGATGCTCTTGAAGAAATTGCGGGAGCGCTTCACGTTCCAGATATGGTTGAAAGTGTCTTCTATGCTGAGCATCAGCCAGATTACCAGCCAGCCGAAGGCCAGGAAGCTCACTATCCCGAACAGGCCGGAGCGGGTCTGGTCAACAATGTTGTTGGCCCAGCCCAAAATCATGTCGGCGATATGTTTGTTGTCCCCCAGATATGGCTGAATCAGATTCAGGAGCTGGACATCCAGGCCAAAGCTCCAGGAGATGAAAAGCACAATGGCCACCATGGGGACCAGGGCGAGCATTGTGGTGTAGGTCAGGAACACAGATTCGCGGCCGATGCGTCCGGTGGTGTAGCGGGAGGCGGTGAGGATGGCCACTTGCAGGCGGTGGGCCACTTTCTCGCTGAGGCGCTGAGGTTTGCTGAAGTCAAGCCGCCATATGTCGTAGGTCAGGAACGCTATAAAGTTCTTGACAGCCTCAACCCACTTGCCGATGGTCTCCTTGATATGGTCCGTGAACTCGCTCATCTGCCAATCATATTGTAGAACTGTTGTTCATCAATCACCTCTATTCCCAGTGCGGTTGCCTTCTTCATCTTGGCGTCGCCCGGTTTGTCACCCGCCAGCAGATAGCTGGTCTTGCCGCTCACGCTGCCGGTGGCGGTGCCGCCGTTGGCCTCAATCAGCGCCTTTAAATCTTCGCGCGGGATGGAGAATACGCCGGAGACCACTATTGATTTGCCCTCCAGCAGGTCTGAAACCTTCTGCGGTGCGCCGCTGCCGGTGAATTGCAGGCCAAAACCGCGCAGCTCATCTATCAGGCGGCGGTTTTCAGGGTCGGCGAAATATGCGGATATGGATGCCGCCACTATGCTGCCAATCGCATCTATCTGGGCGAGTTGTTCTTCGCCGGCCGCGGCCAGGGCGTCGATGTCGGGGAAATGCTTTGCCAGCAGTTTTGCGGTGGTCTTGCCTATATGACGGATGCCGAGTGCATAGAGTACCCGTTCATAGGGGACGCCCTTGCTCTTTTCCAGACTGCCCAGGAAGTTGTCGCAGGAGCGTTCCTGCCAACCCTCCAGCGGCATCAGCTGCTCTTTGGTGAGACGGTATAGGTCGCTCAAGCGGCGGATAAGATTATTGTCGTAGAGTTGGTCTATAGTGGCGTCGCCAGCCAGGATATCCATGGCGTCGCGGCTTGCAAAGTGTACAAAAGCCGATTTTGTCTGGGTCGGGCAGCCGGTGCGGTTGGGGCAATAGTGCCGGGCCTCTTCCGGGTCGCGCACCAGCGGGGTGCCGCAGTCGGGGCAGAGGGTGGGGAAATCGGGCCTTGCAGCGTCGTCCGGCCGTTTTGATTGCTCCACTCCGGTTATTTTGGGGATTATCTCGCCCCCTTTCTCCACATATACCCAGTCCCCGATACGGATGTCCAGCAAATCCATCTGGTCTTTGTTGTGCAGGGAGGCCCGCTTCACGATTGTGCCGGAGAGGGGGACCGGTTCCAGGTTAGCCACCGGAGTCACGGCGCCCGTGCGTCCCACCTGATAGCTGATACTGAGCAGCCTGGTGAGCGCCTGTTCCGGTTTGAACTTGTATGCGGTGGCCCAGCGGGGGGATTTGGCGGTGAAGCCGAGCCGCTTCTGAAGGGCCAGGGAGTTAACCTTGATGACCACGCCGTCGGTGGCGTAGGGGAGTGCCTTGCGCCGTGAGTCCCAATAGTCTATGAACTCCATGACGTTCTCAGCGCCTTTTCTTACCTCAGAGAGTTCGCTGGTGGGAAGGCCCCATCTTGCCGCCGCCTTTATAGCTTCGCTGTGGGTAGTGAAGGGGAGGTCCTCCCCGAGCATATGGTACAGGACGCAATCCAGGCCGCGGCCGGCGACCTGTGCACTGCTTTGCAGCTTGAGGCTGCCGCTGGCGGCGTTGCGGGGGTTGGCAAAAGGTTGCTCGCCAATCTCTTCCTTTTCCTTGTTAAGGGTTTCGAAGGCGCTCCAGGGCATGAGTATCTCGCCGCGGATTTCAAACTCTCGAGGCCAGTCGCCGGGCTTTAGGTGGCGGGGTATGGTTTTGATTGTGAGTACGTTGTCTATTACATTATCGCCCTTTACACCATCGCCCCGGGTAACGGCACGCTTGAGTTCGCCGTCGATATAGGTCAGGCATATCGCCACCCCGTCGAACTTCAGTTCGCAGGAATATTCCAGCATCTCTCCGTTCTCAGCCTCAATCTTGTTGCAGAAAGAGAGCATATCCTCCCGGCTGTATGTGTTGCCCAGGGAGAGCATCGGGTACTTGTGGGGGATTTGTTCGAACTTGGTGGATGCCCGATCAGGTCGGGCATGACGGGTTCCTTCGCCTTCAGTGCCGTCATCGCTATTGTTACCATCGAACATTATACCCCTTCCATCGTTACCGGAATCAGCCACTTCATTCCCGGCTTTCTTTACATCATGCCCGTCATTCCCGGCTTTCTTCCCATCATTGCCGTCATGCCCGACTTGATCGGGCATCTCAGGACTGGCTATATCACTGCCCACCACCTGCGTAGGAGAGTCGGGGCGTACCAGGTCGGGGTAGAGCGCCTCCAGCGCCTGCAGTTCCTGCATCTTGAGGTCAAATTCAAAATCGGTGATGACGGGGGCGTTGAGGACATAATAGTTGTAATTATGCCGCTTAAGCTCCTCGCTGAGCGCCTCTATACGCTCTTTTGCCGCCGATTTTGTAATTTTTGCCATAATAACGGAATCTAACCTGCAAATATACTCAATAATCCGGTTTTTTTCTAACTTTGCGGCGCCACTTTTTGGCGACAATATTACTTTTCGAACAATACATTTATGAAAGATTCTGTCATTATCCTTTGCGGCGGCGGCCCGGCTCCGGGTATGAACACCGTCGTTTGCTCAGTAGCAAAAACATTCCTCACCAACGGTTATCGCGTTATCGGCCTGCACGGCGGTTATTCCGGCCTCTTCAGCAAGGCTCCCCGCACAGAAGATATCGATTTCTTCAAGGCGGATGCATACTTCAACCGTGGCGGTTCTTACCTCCAGATGAGCCGTTTCAAACCCACCGACGAGGATTTTGAGAAGAATTTCAACCTGGCCCTGTTCCAGGACAACAACATCAAACTGCTGGTTACCGTGGGTGGTGACGATACCGCTTCTACAGCCAACCGCATCGCCAAGTTCCTCACCGCGAAGAACTATCCCATCAGCAACATCCACGTTCCCAAGACCATAGATAACGACCTTCCTCTGCCCAACAACACTCCGACCTTCGGTTTCAACTCTGCCAAGGACGAGGGCGCGCACCTGGCACGCACCGTATACGAGGATGCTCGCACTTCTGGCAACTGGTTGCTTATCAGTGCTATGGGTCGTTCTGCAGGCCACCTCGCACTTGGTATTGGCGAGGCAACTCACTGCCCCATGACCATTATCCCCGAGATGTTCAACAAGACCGGGATCAGCCTGGACAAGATTGTGAAGCTGGCTATTTCTACCATCGTTAAACGTAAAATCATGGGCATCGGCTACGGTACCGTAGTTGTTGCCGAGGGCGTATTCCACGACCTCGACCCTCAGGAGATCAAGTCTGCAGGCGTTACCATGACTTACGACGAACATGGTCACCCCGAGCTTGGCAAGATCAGCAAGGCTGTCCTGTTCAACGATATCCTGGAGAAGGAGTTCAAGAAGATTGGCCTCAAGATCAAGACCCGTCCCGTGGAGATTGGTTACGATGTCCGCTGCCAGGACCCCATCGCATACGATTTGACCTATTGCTCAGAGCTGGCAATGGGTGCTTACGAGCTTTTCAAGAAGGGCGAGACCGGCTGCATGGTTTATGTTGACGTAAACGGCGAGGCTCATCCTCTGTATCTGAAGGACCTGCAGCAGGCCGACGGCAAGATTCCCCCGCGCCGCGTAGCTATCGAGGGCGGTATCGCGCAGAACTACTACAACCACATCTGCCACTACATCACTCCCGCCGATTACGAGGCAGCCAAGAAGTTTGTCCCCAACCCTGAGGAGTACGACTTCAAGAAGATTCTGGGCTGGTAAAACAGGCTGGTGCATATTAATTTGAGTGACAGGTTTTTATGAAAAGTAACCCACACCGAAAGATGTGGGTTACTTTTCATATTTAGCTGATGTATAGCTTATACCGTCAATAATTGTTCTTCCTGGCGGGTATGAGGTGGCGCAGAGTTTTTTCGTAAAGATATCCAAAAAATTCTACGGAGGTTACCGGAAGCCACAAGAACCTGCAGACAAGGCGCTTTAATTCGGATCCTCCGTCCAGAACAAACATATCTATGATTGCCTGGGCAGCGCGCTCCGTGGCTTTATCTGAAACCGAAAATGGCGCGCGGT
This sequence comes from uncultured Bacteroidales bacterium, assembly GCA_946415795.1. Lineage (GTDB taxonomy): Bacteria > Bacteroidota > Bacteroidia > Bacteroidales > UBA932 > Equibacterium. Next base: position 2,816 of record CAMKTW010000052.1, on the reverse strand, counting down.
CTTCTCCGAACAGAATGTCCAGCATACGCAGGACGATACGTGAGAATTTTGTCAGGCCGGTGTATCGCAGTTCTTTATCCCAATGCGAAAGCACCTCCGGATGCCGCCTCAGCAACAGCTCCAAATCTGCCGCCATACGCAGTGTTACCAATTCGTTCATGTAAATGTGGAGGGCGAAATGATTCAGCGTATATATGATCTGGGTCATAGGGTCAAGTTCCAGATATCCGTCATCCCGCTGTATGAGCCGTCCCGTCTCACATGCCTTCTGTACAAGCACCTCCGTGCGATAGTCGCAACGGTGATAGTTCAGATGCGGCACCGGCGTGTGATTCTCTATCTCGATACCTTCAAATGTGAATACGGTATGCTTGGAATTGGAATAGTCAATGTCACATCCGGCTTTTTCAAACAACATGTTGCTCTCGTTGAAGCGTTCCAGAGGCATTATGTCTATGTCGCTGCTGGCCCGTGCAGCTGGATCAGGGTACAGGTCTGCCAGAGTCTCTCCTTTCAGAAGCAATACCGGACCGATGCCGCCATCTGCCAGGAGCCTATGCAATGATGACAGGGTACGATGCCGGGTAGCATACTCATCCCTGCAGCGTTGTGCAGAAAGGCACCATGAAAGATATACAGAATCGGGCGGCATGTTATTAGGTGGCAGCTTTTCCATGGCAGGTGCCGCAATGGCAGTAACGGCACAGCGGCTTGCCAGAGAGAGTGTATCCTGCCAGTCCAGTCCGTCGAAAAGGCCGTCGGAAGTTTGTGGTACGCCGCCGAAAAGGGCCGCCCGCGTTAGCCTCAACAGCGCCTCGAACGCCCTCATTCTATGATGCCTCCGTCTTTAAGTGTCTTAATCCAGACGGCGACATCCCCCCTGGCAGTAATTTCATCCACATCGTAATGCGACATAAGGGCACAGACAGCATCTTCTTCAGAAAACTCTTTGCCCGTCATGGCTAGAATAAGCCATGCAGAAGAAGCGCTCATGCTGATGACCTGGGTTTTTTGCACCCCGGTCAAGTCTCTCTGCCTGACAATTGTCATGCCTCCAAGCTTATCAACAACTATGTCACTTCTTATTTTCACAATCGCAAATGTAGCAATTACGGGAAAAAGAAAAAATATATTCATACTTTGGAATTCTACAGATTCTTTTCTAAATTCGCGGGCTAAATTGCATATAAATAGGATTTGTGTTGAAAACTTATACCTTTTAATTTTAATTTTAATAACATGTCTAACAAAACCATCAAGAAAGAGGCTTACGAGCCTATTAAGATGACTGTAGTTCAGGTAGAGCTGCAGGGTGTTGTTTGCCAGTCTGTAGTTGGAGGATTCCTGCTTGGCTCTGGCTCAGTCAATAACGTAGAAGGAGCGTTTTCTAACTAATTGCGAATTATGAAAAAGATTTTAGCATTCGCGATAGTAGCGGGCACAGTGCTTGCTCTCGCATCCTGCCAGAAAAAAGAGATTACAGAAACCCCGACCGAGCAGGTTCCCGCCGGTTACCACATGGCGACCATCACAGTGGGCAGTCCTGCCACCAAGGCTGTCATGGACAATTCCGGAGCAGCGAGCTGGCAGGCCGATGACTTTGTGTATGTAGCGGCATCCGGCGAGGTGATCCGCTTCACCGCTCGTGACAACAGCACAGGCAGCTCAAAGGATTTCCACGCTGCAGTAGCCGACAACGGCAACTACACGGCAGTGATTTACAACCGTTACGGTACCGTATCCGCCTATGACGGAACGGTATTCACCGCATCCATCCCTGCATCCCAGAACGGCGCTACCGGCAACTTCATTGCAGCGGCTAAGTCAGACGATGTCCTTGCAGGGGGTCCCGTCGCGCTGGAACAGCTGACCAGCGGCTTTATGATGACAATTCCTTCTGATATTGCAGGGGGCCTGTCATCCATCACCCTCAGCGTCCTGGGTGGCAGCGACCAGCCTGTTGCCATAGCTGGTAACGTTAGCATCAACCCTGCAACCAAGGCAGTTACCGGAGCAGACGTGAAGGCTGTCACCGTTTCCAAGACTTTCACGGCAGGCGAGACAGTGTTCATAGCAACAGCTCCCTTCAGTGGCGCTAAGCTGCGTCTTGCCTTTGCCGGCAACGACGGCACACCGTACAACTACGTAAGGACAGTTGCGTTAGACCTCAACGGAGCAGCCGGCCAGATCAACAACCTCGGAACGGTAAGTTTCACACACTTTGAAAATACAATCATCAACGTTGACACAACGACTGATGCAAGCCAGTCCGCAGCCGGAAAGGAGAGTAGCAGTGAAACAGGTGATACTACCACGATTAACGTAAGCGCATCGACAACGGTAGAATGTGTACTTAACGGAAACACCAAAGAGACAGCGGTTATCAACGTATCCAGCATCGCAGAGGGCGCCGTCCTCGTTGTCGACTCCGACAGCGCATACGATGCAAAGGGCACATCGACTCCTACAAACGTGGAGATCGCCCTTCCCGCCAACACAGCTGCCGGAGCATTCGAGGGTCTGGTGATTGACGCACCCAACGCCCACGTCACCGTAACCGTCGGAGGAAGCAGCGTGAATCCCGCAACCTATTTCAAGAGCATCACCGCCACCACGGCCGATACCACCCTTGAGATTGGGGCAGGCGTCACCGTCGATTTCCTCACCGTAGAGAAGGGTTCCGTCCTCGTTAAGTACGGCGCAACCGTGAACAACATCACCATGGGTACTGCTGCCGGCGCCCTCCGCGTCGAGTACTACTCCAACATCGCTGGTTCCAAGACCAACGGCGTCGATACCTACGCCGGTGAAGTGGT
>CAMKTW010000051.1 GCA_946415795.1 uncultured Bacteroidales bacterium | reverse complement strand
CCGGAATTGAAAACAGGAGAGCACGGCTCTTCTCCAAGATTGCCTCTGAGGAAGCGGGCCTTGTCCCCCTTGTCCAACATAGCCTGGTTGTATTCAGGCACGGGTATATGCTGGAACACAATGGAGGGGACGGGTTTGCCGCCGTTTTTCTCTGTGAAATACCGGCTCGCCCTCCTGTACCATTCAATCTGGTCGGAATGGACATAACCCCAGCTGCCCACCCCCGCGACATTGTCACGGTTGCCGCTGTCAAACAGGTAGAATACCCTGTCCACCCCGTCAGGGCCGGCAAGAGTCAGGATATCGTTTGAGCATCCGTGAATACCAAGGTCATCCGGGGTGTTTACATTGCCGGGTATTGAACGGAATACATTGAATATATCTGAACGGGACAACTCAAAATCACTGTCGTGGTTGCCAAGTGCCACAGCAAAGGGTATCCCCCGCTCCCCCAGCGGTTGAAGTATCTCGCGGGCAGACGCCTTGACCGGATTGCCGAAAATGACGTCGCCGGTGAAAACCACAAAATCCGGCTTCTCCGTATCAAGCATCTCGATTACGTTTTTCAGAGAGCGTTCGGAGCTTGGATTCCCTTTGATGTAATGGGTGTCGGTAAACTGAAGAATCTTGAACTTTCCGTCGGGCCGGTATCTGAGCTCTTTAGCGATCCTGACTTCACAATTTTTCTTGCAGTGTGCCGGCTGGGCGGAAACTGCGATAGTTGCGGCAAGCGCTATTGCCGCAGAAACCATAATTGTCTTTAAGCTCATCTGTAATAATTAAGTGCAACTGTCTGCATATTTTTGTCAGCGAAATTAACCAAAATATGTTACTTTAGCATAATAATAGGCTAAGTCAATATGAGGAACGGCAACCGTGAAAAGAAGATATTCCGGGTGACCCTGGCGGGGAGCGCTGCGAATTTTCTGTTGATGGTGTTCAAGTTTGCAGCCGGCATTCTGGGTCATAGTGCAGCAATGATTGCAGATGCCTTCCATTCATTGTCTGACTTTATCACCGATATCATCGTCCTGATCTTTGTGAAAATCAGTTCAAAGCCGCAGGACGCCTCCCACGACTATGGACACGGAAAATACGAGACGCTGGCTACCCTGCTTATCGGTCTCGGCCTGGCCGCGGTGGCAATCGGAATTATTGTCTCCGGTGCAGTTAAGTATTCCCGATGGCTGTCCGGCGAGAATATAGCAGTTCCTGGTAAGCTGGCGCTTTGGGCCGCACTCATATCCATAGTAGTCAAGGAACTTATCTACAGATATACGGTTGCTCACGGCAGGAATCTGGATTCCGCGGCTCTGACGGCCAATGCCTGGCACCACCGTAGCGACGCCCTCTCTTCCATAGGCGCAGCCATAGGCATCGGGGGCGCAATTGCTTTTGGCGACCGGTGGACGGTACTTGATCCGCTGGCTTCAATCGTGGTGGGCGCAATGCTGCTGAAAGTGGTCTGGGACCTGCTCAAGGAGAGCGTGGACGAACTTACCGAGCACTCTCTCAGTGATGAGGCAGAAAACGGGATCCTGGATGTAATATCGTCTTTCCCGGATGTCTGTGAACCCCACAATCTCCGCACCCGAAAGATAAACAACCGTGTTGCGGTGGATATCCACGTGAGGATGGATGGCGACATACCGCTGGAGGCCGCCCACCACCGTGCTACGGAGATAGAGAAACGTATCAGAGAGAAATTTGGCAAAGAATCCATTGTCAATATCCATATGGAACCGATTAAAAAGAAATCAACCAAATAGTTTTTATTATGGCAAACATCAGTGATCTAATTATGCAGCAGGTTAAGGCTGCAGCTGGTAATGTTCAAATCCCTGCCGACGTACAAAACACCGTTATCAACGGCCTGTCTGAATCCATCCTTGGAAGTCTTACCCAGACTGCCACAAAAGCGGGTGGCCGGGAGCAGATCAAAAGCTTGCTCACGGGCCAGTCAAGTGCCGCCTCAAGCCCCATTACTGCTCTGGCAGACAAACTGTTCACCGGAAACATCCTCAGCAAACTCAATCTGGGTTCCGTGCTTAACAACAGCCTCTCCGGCTTGATTCCTCAAATATTTGGCGGCCTGTCCAATATCATTAAAGACCAGGATGGCGACGGCGATGTGGATCTGAACGACATCCTGCTCACTCTCAAGGGTGGCAAGGCCAGCAGTCTGCTTGGTGCTGCAAGCAGCATTCTCGGTAGCTTCCTGAAGAAATAAGCAGTGAACAGCGCAGCTGCAGCAATAATCGGATTGGCGCTGGCCATTATTCTGATTATCCGTAAGATACCGCCGGTATTCGCCCTCTTTTTGGGGGCGCTTGCCGGCGGACTGCTTGCCGGATGGGGAATGATTCGTACTGTTAACGAAATGATTTCCGGAGTCAGGGATATCGTGCCGGCGATAGTGCGCATCCTTGCCGCCGGAGTCCTGTCCGGGATGCTGGTGGTTACAGGTGCGGCAGAATCCATTGCCTCTGCCATCGTCAAGAGACTTGGTGCAAGCCGTGTATATCTGGCTCTTTCCCTGGCGTCTATGCTCCTCTGTGCAACCGGCGTTTTTATTGATGTTGCGGTTATTACGATAGCCCCGATTGCAATTATGATTGGCTGCCGCGTGGGCGCCTCGCTGCCAAAGCTGATGATTGCAATGATTGGTGGCGGCAAGTGCGGCAACATAATCTCTCCTAACCCAAATACCATTATAGCAGCGGAAAACTTTGGCGCTCCCCTGCAGAGTGTAATGCTGGCAAACCTGATTCCTGCCCTGATCGGGTTAGTGGTAACTGTATGGCTGGTGATTCCCCTTGTTCCGAAAGGAAAAATCGTGCTGCAGGCGGTGGTTGCCGATAATGCTCCAGACGATTCACACTCTTCACCCGGCGCCCCCCTGCCCTCTTTCCTGGGAAGTATCGCCGGCCCTTTGCTGGCAGTTGTGCTGCTTGCGCTGAGGCCTCTTTTCGGGATTGTGATTGACCCCATGGTGGCCCTTCCCGCTGGCGGACTCTTAGGCCTGGTCACCACCCGCCGGTGGAAACTTACCCTCCCCAGCTTAAAATACGGGCTGGAAAAGATGTCGGGCGTGGCGGTACTGCTTGTTGGCACTGGAGCCATAGCCGGCATTATCAAAGCATCTGCCATAACCACCTTTATTGTGAATGCCCTTGGCGGCTGGAGCGGCGGAGGGGAACTGCTGGCGCCTATCGCAGGTATATTGATGTGCGCAGCAACTGCCTCCACCACCGCTGGTGCAACTATTGCCTCATCTTCTTTCTCTGATGCGATACTGGCTGCCGGAGTGAATCCCGTAGCCGGAGCGGCTATGGTGAATGCCGGAGCAACCGTACTGGATCATCTCCCTCACGGGTCGTTCTTCAATGCCACTGGAGGATGTGTTGGAATGAGCGTGGCGGAGCGCATAAAAATAATCCCCTACGAGTCGCTCGTGGGGATTACTCTCACATTGCTGAGCTTCCTCGCCCAGCACTTTTTCTAACTGCTTATTTCAGCTCTTTCTCTCCCAGAAGTTCGCGTGCCAGCAGCGGGTCGTTGGTGGTGATGCAGTCAACCCCAAGGTCAATCATCTTCTGGATGTCTTCTGCATCGTTCACGGTCCAGACGTTTACGCTCATTCCCAGTTCGTGGGCACGTGCTACCCATTCAGGATGCTTGTAGAACGAATAAAAGTCGTAATCGATACCGTTGATGCCCTCTGCAAACACTTCGTCGGGGCCGAGTTCACCGTCATCGATGCCCTGAAGGAATTGATTGGTAAACTCGGGGCATTTCTCTGCAACCCTCTTGCAGATATTCATGCTGAACGAGATAAACATCACCTTTGCAGGATCGTACATATCGTATTTCTTGAGTGCCTCTATTGTCTTGTCCACAAGCAAATCCTCCTTCTCTTTTGAAGGGTTGGGCTTGATTTCATACACCAACATGGTGTTGCCTTTGGCTGCCTGCTCTATATATTGTTCTGCAGTGGCCGGGTGCTCGCCATTCTTGTGCACCATAACCAGAAAAGTGTCAATCGGGGTGTCGTGGATATTGAAGCCACCAAGGTCGTCATTGTGGTTTACAAGCAACTGGTCATCGCCGGTTATGTGTACGTCGCACTCACTGCCCCAGAAACCATTGGCCTGTGCTGCGGCAAGTGAAGCGATGGTGTTCTCCATATAGCCGGCCTCTTCGCAGTCCCAGAAGCCGCGGTGGGCGGTGATGGCAATCTTGTGTTCTTTTGTGCTGCAGCCGGTGAACAGTGCGGCGGCAATCATCAACGAAAGGAATAGAGTCTTTTTCATATTATATCTTTATTTCTGTTTCAATTCGCGTTCGCCCAGCATTTCGCGCACCAGAAGAGGCACATTGGTGGTGATGCAGTCGGGGTTCATATCAATCACCTTCTGGATATCTTCCGGATTGTCAACAGTCCAGATGTTCAGACTCATCCCGTGATTGCGGGCGTGCTCTATCCACTCCGGGTGCTGGTAGAATGCGCTGAAATGGTAATCTACGCCATTGATACCCATTTCAAACAACGCATCCGGGTCTATATCGAAGCCAAGGTACTGGTTGTCAAACTCGGGGCACAACTGAGCGATGCGCTTGCACATATTCAGGCTGAACGAGATAAACATAACCCTCTCAGGAGAGTAAAGGTTGTGAGCCTTCAGCGCCTCTATGGCCTTGTCAACAAAGACAATCTCCCGCTCAGGATCTTCGTGGGGCTTGAGTTCGAACACCAGTTTGGTGGTGGAGCAGGTCTCTGCCTGATTGAGGAATTCATCCAGGGAAGCGGGGTGACCTCCATTGGGATATGTTATGGCTGTAAGGGTGTCAAGAGGCGTCTGGTGAATGTGGATGCCGAAAATGTCTTCGTTATGGAACACCAGCAGCTGGTCGTCGGAGGTGAGATGAACGTCAAACTCGCTCCCCCAGAATCCCTCTTCCTGGGCTTTGGCAAGGGCTGCCACGGAGTTTCCTATATGTTGAGCCTCGTCGCAATCCCAGTAGCCCTGGTGGGCGGCGATGGCAATCTTGTGCTCTTTGGGTCCGCAGGCGGCGATTACGGCCGCTGTCATAATCAAAATGAAGAATTTTTTCATGGTTCAATAATTTTTACAAAAGTAAAAAAATATTACTTTAGTGTCTTGGATCTTTAATTGTTCAGTTTATGCTTCACTTCGACTCGGACTATATGGAAGGCGCTCATCCACTGATTATGGAGCGCTTGATGCAGACCAACCTGGAACAGACCGTCGGATACGGGATGGATCCATATACCCGCCGCGCCGTGGCGTTGATACAAGATGCAGTAGGGAGCCATTTTGCAGATGTGCATTTCCTGGTTGGAGGGACCCAGAGCAACGCCACAGTAATCGGAGCATTGCTGCGGGGTTCAGATGCCGTCATTGCTGCCGATACCGCCCATATCAATGTGCACGAGGCGGGTGCTATCGAGGCTACCGGGCATAAGGTGTTATCACTGCCCGCAACAGAAGGTAAACTGTCTGCTTCAAAGATTGAGAACTATCTGGAAAACTTTTTTAAAGACGACACGTGGGAGCATATGTCCATCCCCGCTATGGTGTACATCTCCTTTCCTACCGAATACGGAACCATTTACTCCAGGGCGGAGCTGGAATCTATCTCAAACGTCTGCAAGCGCTATTCCCTCAAACTGTTTGTAGATGGAGCCCGCCTCGGGTACGGTCTGGCGGCCAGAGGTAACGATGTGTCGCTCAAAGACCTGTTCCGCTGTTGCGACGCCTTCTATATCGGCGGCACCAAGGTCGGAACTATGTTCGGCGAGGCGGTCGTTCTCAAGAACAAGAGTCTGGCGCCGAACTTCTTCAGCTATATCAAGCGCAGCGGAGCTCTGCTGGCTAAAGGGAGGCTGCTGGGGTTACAGTTTGAAACTATGTTCACCGACGGCCTCTATCTCGAGTGCGGCCGCAATGGTGTCGAGCGGGCAATGGAACTTAGGGAGGCCTTTGAATCAAAAGGATATAAACCTGCGATAGATTCCCCTACCAACCAGCAGTTTTTTGAACTGCCTAACAGCCTGATAGACAATCTTTCTAAGGATGTTACATTTGAGTTCTGGGGCCCTCGCGGCAAGGATAAATCTATAGTCCGCTTTGTGACCAGCTGGGCAACGCCTGCAGAAAGTATTGAAAAATTGAAAGCGCTTTTAAATAATTTTTAGCTACATTAGCGAACTAAACGCAATTATTAATAATCTTATAAAAAATGTCTAACGTCAAATTCTACCGCGAGGAGCACCAGGTGCCCCTTGAGATGCACAAAGTGCGCATTGTCCAGAAACTTTTCCTTCTCCCAGTTGAAGAACGCCAGAAAAAGATGGAGGAAGCGGGTAACAACACCTTCCTGCTTCATAATAAGGATATTTACATCGACATGCTCACCGACTCCGGCGTGAATGCGATGAGTGACAATCAGCAGGCAGCCATGTTCCAGGCCGACGACGCTTATGCCGGCAGTGAAACATTCTACCGCCTGAAAAAGGCCATCAAGGAGACAATGGGCCTCAACGATATGCTCCCCGCCCATCAGGGCCGTGCTTGCGAGAACATCCTTGCAGAGGCATTCTGCCGCCCCGGCGACCTGGTTCCCATGAACTTCCACTTTACCACCACAAAAGCCCACATTACTCGCTGCGGTGCCGATGTCGTGGAGCTGGTGGCTGCTAAAGGTCTGGATGCAAACAACCTGGACCCCTTCAAGGGCGACTTTGATATCCCCCGTCTCAAGAAGTTTATCAAAGACCATCGCGATCAGATACAGTGGCTCCGCATCGAGACAGGTACCAACCTGATTGGAGGTCAGCCGATATCTGCACACAACATGCATGAGGTTGCCAAGATATGCCGCGAAGAGGGCATCATAAGTGTCATGGACGCCTCCCTGCTGCAGGATAACCTCCACTTTATCAAGACCCGCGAAGAGGGTTACAAGGATAAATCCATCAAGGAGATTATGTTTGAGCTCTGCGCCGATATGGATATTGTCTATTTCTCTGCACGCAAGCTCGGCTTTGCACGCGGCGGTTGCATCTGCTCCAACAACGAGAAACTCATGCTCCGCATGAAGGAGTATGTACCTTTGTACGAAGGCTTCCTCACCTACGGAGGTATGGAGGTACGTTCAATGGAGGCAATTGCAGTCGGTCTCTACGAGACTCTGGACGAAGAGTATATCAGCCAGGGACCTATGTTCATCGAACATATGGTTAATGAGTTGCACGAATATGGAGTGCCCGTGGTAAGGCCTGCCGGCGGTTTGGGTGTTCACTTGAATGCAAGCGAATTTTTCCCCGATATGCCTCACGGTCAGTATCCTGCAGGTGCCCTGGGCGCTGCAATGTACATTGCAGGCGGTATCCGCGGTATGGAACGCGGTACCATCAGTGAGCAGCGTGAGCGTGACGGAAGCGAGCGCTATGCAGCCCTCGAATTGCTCCGTTTGGCTGTTCCCCGCCGTGTATTCACCCTCTCCCAGATAGAATATGTTGCCGACCGCGTTAAGTGGGTATGGGACAACCGCAAGCTTATTGGCGGTCTCCACTTTGTAGAAGAGCCCGCTGTGCTCCGCTTCTTCTTTGGTCGTCTGGAGCCTATCGGCGACTGGCAGCAGAAGCTCGTGGAGAAGTACCGCGCAGATTTTGGCGACAGCCTTTAACAGATTGTAAACCATTGATGGGTGGGTCCTCACCGGGCTCACCCGTTTTTATAGTACAGATATGATTGGTACCCTGGTCAATACCGGCACTATCATTGCCGGAGCCATTCTCGGGTCGCTGCTCCACCGCGGGGTCAAGGAAAGATACAAGGAGGCTGTTTATAGCGCCCTTGGTCTGGCGTGTCTTGCCATAGGTCTGAATGCAACAATTTCCAACCTCCCCAAGAGCGAGTTCCCCGTATTGTTTGTAGTGGCCATCGCCCTGGGTTCCGTGACCGGGACGTGGCTCGATATTGATGGCCGCTTCCATCGCCTTGTGAACAAGATACAGCATCGGAACGGAAAGGATGTCCAGGCGTCATCTGACGGTGTTGCAGAGAGTACGTCGCGCATCCGCCCCTCTTCCCGCCTGGCCGATGGTCTGGCCACAGCCTGTCTGTTATACTGTATAGGCCCGCTGTCTATGTTAGGCCCGGTCATAAGTGCCCTTAAGGGTGACCATACCCTGCTATTTACCAATGCCACGCTCGATTTGGTATCGTCTTTCATCTTTGCTTCCACTTACGGCATCGGAATGATACTCGCAGCCCCCGTGCTGTTCTGCTGGCAAGGCCTTTTCTGGCTGATTGCCAGGATCTCCAGCACGGCGATAAGCGATGCGCTGATGAGCGAGCTGCTCATTGTCGGAGGCCTGCTGATTGTCTCGTCCGGTCTTTCCCTTCTAAAAATCACAGATAAGAAGACCTTGAATATGCTCCCTTCTTTGCTGGTTCCAGTAATATGGTTTATCATTAATGCTGTTTTTTAAAGATAAGTTACAAAGACATTCTTTTGCGAATCTGATTTGTATAGCATAAATTAGCAGGCAGATATCTGCCGTTCAAGATATCGGCATAATTAGTTAGGAGGTGATATGAAGCGTTTGATTTTCTTGCTGGCTGCGATGCTGGCCTGCTTTGCGGCCTGTGCGCAAAGTGATATTGACGGAACCTGGTTTCTTGACAAAAGTGAGAACCAGGATGTGAGCGAAGGAACGGTAAACGGGCAGACCGATGTTAAGGCTACTGTTCAATATGTATTTGACAGGGACCGCTACATCGCTACGATGAAAGCGGTCGTCACAATGGATATCTCTTCGAGGGAAGATGACACGAAAGCGAATATTTATGTAGAGGTGACCGCGTCTATGACCGGAGCCCTTTCACGCTCCGGCGATGTCATCACCCTTGTGCCCGATTCAAAGAAGAAGCCTTCAGTGGATATCGATGCCAAAGTAGATGGTGTTCCGGGTGGCGGTATGATTAAAAATATGATTGTATCTCCGCTCAAGAAGGAACTCGTCTCAGAGCTCAGGAAAAAAGAATCTTACACGATTGTGTCAGTTACGGGATCATCTCTGACACTGAGACATATACCCGGCAAAAAGGAACAGGCCAAAGGTGTATCACCAGAGGCGGTTACCTTCAGACGACGTTAAACCGAAACACCCCGAAACAGTTTGGCACGCATCTTGGCTATAGGAAAGGTGAATACAAACCTTTAAAACTTATAGCCATGAAAAAGATGTTACTCGTTACCGCGATCTTAATCGCAGCAGTGGTGAACGCTAACGCTATGAGCTACGAAAGGGCACGCAGCG